>JANXPS010000273.1 GCA_025357175.1 Deltaproteobacteria bacterium
CGCAGCTGCGCATCGTAAATGGACACGATGTAGGGGAAGTTGTCGACGGCCTTGCGAAACCGTTCCTCGCTCTTTCGAAGCGCTTCTTCGGTCCGGCGGCGCTCGGCGTTCTCGTCCCGTAGCCGTTCGTTGACGGCGGTCAGTTCCCGGGTCCGCTGCCCGACCAGCATTTCAAGCTCGCCCCGGTGTTCGTCGAGTTCGCTTTCGATCCGCTTTCGTTCGATCGCATAACGGATGGACCGCCAGAGCAGGTTTCCGTCGGGTACGCCTTTGAGCAGGTAGTCCTGCGCCCCCTCACGGACGGTCTTCTCCGCGAGCAGCTCGTCGTCGTTGCCCGTCAGGACGATGATCGGGATTCCGGGCGCCTTGGCGTGAACCCGCGAGAACGTTTCGATCCCGCGGCTGTCGGGGAGGTCGAGATCCAGGAGGATCGCATCAACCTCTTCGCCATCCAGCCGGTCGAGGCCCGCCCGGAGCGTGGCGACGGTCTCGAGACGGATCCCATCGCCGCGCCCCTCCGCCAGCGCTTCCTTCATCAGCCGGACGTCGCCCGGATTGTCCTCGACCAGCAGGACCCGGCAACCGGTGGTCGTCACCGCGTTCATGCCTCCCTGTTTTTCGGCAACACGACCACCGAGAACCAGAAATCCTCGATGCTTTTGACGACCTCGATGAACCGGGACAGATCGACCGGCTTGGTGATGTAGCAATTGGCGTGAAGCTTGTAACTGCGGAGGACGTCCTCCTCGTCGCGGGAGGTGGTCAGGATGACCACGGGTATGACGTTCAGCGCGGGGTCCTTCTTGATCTCCTCGAGCACCTCGCGTCCGTCCTTTTTCGGCAGGTTGAGATCGAGGAAGATGATGTCCGGAAGAAGGCGGCCGGCGTGTCTTCCTTCGCGGCGAAGGACGGCCAGCGCCTCCTCGCCGTCGGCCGCGACGCTGAGGTTGTTGAGCACCTTTCCTTCCTTGAGCGCCTCCCGCGTCAGGCGGACGTCGCCCGGGTTGTCCTCCACGAGAAAAATCTCGATCGGCCGGCTCCGTACTTTCGGGGTCATGTTGCCTCCATCCGTTGAGTCGGTATCGAAAAGTGAAACGCGGTGCCTTTCCCGGGTTCGGATTCCGCCCAGATGCGGCCGCCGTGCCGTTCGACGATCTTTTTGCAGATCGCCAGGCCCAGGCCGGTACCGGGGTATTCCTCGCGGGTGTGGAGCCGCTGGAAGAGCATGAAGATGCGGTCGAAATATTTCGGGTCGATACCGATGCCGTTGTCCCGTACCGAGATGACCCAATCTCCCCCGTTCTCACTGGCGGAGACGCGGATTACGGGCGCATCGGCCCCCCGGAACTTCAGGGCGTTGCCGACCAGGTTCTGGAACAGCTGGGCCAGCTGAGCGGGATCTCCCGATACGATCGGAAGGGCTGTCCGGTCGATCGTGGCGCCGCTTTCGTCGATGGCGGTCTTCAGGTTCGAGAGCGCTCCGTCGAGCGCGTCGGCGCACTCGGCCGGGCGAAGCGATGCCCCATTCCGCCCGACGCGGGAGTAGGCAAGCAGGTCGTTGATCAGTGCCTGCATCCGGGTCGCCCCGTCCACCACGAAGCCGATGAATTCGTCCGCGTCCGAGTCGAGCCTGCCCTTGTACCGCCGGGAAAGCATCTGGCTGAAGCCGGCGATCATGCGCAGCGGCTCCTGCAGATCGTGGGAGGCGACATAGGCGAATTTCTCGAGTTCCTCGTTGGAGCGGGCCAGCTCGTCGGCGTGCCGGCTCAACGCCTCGAGCGCTTCCAGCCGCCCCGCCTCGGATCGCGCCACGGCCTCGGCGCTTTGCCAGACGACGATCGCAAGAACCGTGACGCACGACGACACCATGAGGGCGACTCCGAATTCGTCACCCCACAGCCCTGCCCGCTCTCCCTGGTAACGGAGCCAGCCGAGGAGCAGCGGAAAGAGGATCACGGCGGGCATCAGGCGCCGCGAAAGGCGGCCGTCCAGCCCCCGGCTCGTGAGGACGGCCATCATGCCGCGATCCCTAAGCGCGAAGAGGATACCCGAGGCCAGGACGAAAAATGCGGAAGCGGTCAGGAGGGCGATGTGGGTGTACGAGACGAAAAGGGGCCCGGCCTCGGTCGCGTAGGCATTGCCCATCAGGGCGAGGAGCGATATCGCGCCCGCGGCGAGCGCCAGGACCGAGACGAGCCAGTCCCCTTTGCGGGCGTTCAGCAGAACGAGGGCAACCCCCGCCAGGACGAAGTTCAGCGCGGCGTTGGGAGCCATCCGGTTGGGGCTGGACGTCTTGATCGTCCCGGCCGTCTCGTGCGCGAGGAGCTGGTCGATGCGGAGGTCGACTCCGGTCGCATATTCGCACAGCGTCAGGAACCCGAGGAGCGCCGCGGTAATCGCCATCGCCTGCGCGATGCGGCCCGACCATCGCAGATCCGTTCCCGTCAGGAAGAGGGAGGCGCCGCAGAGGATGAACGCGAGCGCGGCATTGGCCTTCATCCGGACCATATGTGCGGGGGTGAGCTTGAGCGCCTCGATCCCGAACAGCCAGCCCGAAAGCACCACGCAGCCGGTGAGGAACACCAGGGTCGCCGCCACATCGGGGACGGACCGGAATATCAAGGTTCGACGTGCATCCGGCAAGACTTCGCCACCTCGTGCTGGAAGGATTCCCCATTGTAGTTTGCGTCAACCGGTTAAATCAAAAGAAATGGAGGGCGGCGCCGGGCCGGCTCATGGCCCCGAAATTCGCGATTCCGGATAAAACATATCGCAATCTCGCTAATTTAAATGCAAGGGCCGGTCACGGTCTCCGGGTGGCCTTCGAACTCTATTTCTCGATCCACCGTATCAACTCCCGGATCCGGGACGCGCCGGCTTTCAGCGAGCAGTTCGTGCACTTTTCCCAGGAGCGTATCTCTCCGGAACGGCTTCTGGAGGAAACCGCGGCCCGCATTACGTTCGCCTGCAAGATCGACCAGTTCATCGGTGTAACCCGACATGTAGAGAATCCTGATTTCGGGCCGTATGACCTCAACCCGTTCGGCGAGTTCCTTCCCTCCCATTCGCGGCATGACCAGGTCCGTCAGCAGCAGATCGATCCGTGCACGGCCATCGGCGATGTGCCTCAACGCTTCCACCCCGTCGGATGCCTCCCGGACCCTGTAGCCGGCAAGCTGCAGGAATTCCCGGACAAGCGACCTGACGGTCGCCTCGTCTTCCACCACCAGGATCGTCTTGATATCGCTGGAACCACCCCCGATCGGCGAGACACGGAAACATTCGGCCATCAACGCGTCCTCCATATTTTGCGTCTCGAGGCATTTCAGGCACGCAGCAGCAGTTCCTTGAGAAGGGACACATCCAGCGGTTTCACGAGAAAGCCGAGCGGTTGCAGATCTTTGGCGGCGTTGACGGTCTTGTCGTCGTCGTAGCCTGTCATGAAGATCACGGAAATGCCGAGGCGGTCGATGATTTCCCGGCCGGCCGCGAGCCCGTCGATCGAACCGTGGATGTTGATGTCCATCAGGACGACGTCCGGCCTTGCCGCCTCCGCGACCCGGATGGCATCTTCCCCGTTCGTCACCAGGTCGAGCACTTCGCATCCCCACTGCGGGATCATCATCGAAAGAGCCATCCCGTTGAAGACCTCGTCCTCGACGATCAGGACCCTCCTGCCCATGGCTACACCTTCTCCATGTGGGCGAAGCTACCGAAACTGAATACGAATTCCGTCGCGGGGTCGCGCACGACCTCCATTTTCCCCTGGAGCTGCATCACTGCGATATTCCGGACGAGTTTCAACCCGAGCGAGGGGATTCGCGCCAGGTCGAGTTCCCGGGGCAATCCCGGACCGTTGTCGCTGTACCGGAGCTCCATCCCCTCCCCGCCCTGCCGGAAGGAAAGGAAGATGGCCCCCGGTTTCTCGGGGGGAAACGCATGTTTCAGCGAGTTCGATACCAGTTCGCTGATGATGAGGCCGCACGTAAGCGTCGCGTCGATCGAACAGGAAAAATCGTCGACATCCAGGTTCAGGCACACGGGTCCGCACCTTCCTTGGTGGGTACGAAGCAGGGAATAAACGAGATCACCGATGTAGTCCCGCATGGTCACGGTGCTCAGGTCGTGGGACCGGTAGAGCAGTTCGTGCACGAGGGACATGGCCCGGATCCGCTCCTGGATATCGGATACCGTTTCCCGCATTTTCTCGTCCGGGATACCGGCCGTCTGGAGACCGATGATGCTGGAGATCGCGTTCATGTTGTTTTTCGTCCGGTGCGCCAGCTCCCGCAGAAGGATCTCCTTCTCCTCGAGCGAGGCCCGGAGAGCTTCCTCGCCCTTTTGCCGCTCGTCGTTTTCCATCTGGAGCCGCTCGTTCGCGCGGGACAGCTCGGAGGTCCTCTGCTCGACGAGCCTCTCAAGGTGCGCCCGGTGCCGGTCAAGTTCGGCTTCGATCCGCTTCCGCTCGATTGCGTAACGGATCGACCGCCAAAGCAGCTCACCGTCCGGCAATCCCTTGAGCAGGTAATCCTGGGCACCCTCGCGGACGGTCTTCTCCGCGAGGATCTCGTCGTCGTTGCCCGTCAGGACGATGATCGGGATGCCGGGCCATGCCGCGTTGACGCGCTCGAACGTCTCGATCCCCGTGCTGTCGGGAAGATCGAGGTCGAGCAGGATCGCGTCCACCCCGCCTTCATCCAGACGGTCGAGGCCGGCCCCGAGCGAGGTGACGTGCTCGAGATCGACCCGCGCCCCACGCAACCCGGCGAGCGATTCCTTCATCAACCGTGCATCGCCCGGATTGTCCTCGACCAGGAGAATTCCGACCGGACCGGGCATTGCCCTTTGCGTCATGTTGTCTCCACCGTGGAGATTATCGAATAACGGGGGAGGCGGTGAGGATCTCCTCATCGAAAGGCAACCGGGCTTTTACCCGCCGCCCTTCGTCCATGAAACTCATCGCCGGCTTGCCTCCGCCGGTCAGGGAAAACCTCGCGCGGGTCACATAATTCTCGTCGATCAACGCCAGCCCCGGCATTCCTTCGGGGCTTATGCACAGCTCCGCCCGGACGTTGCCGTTTGCGTCCACAAGCTGGAACGATTCCGCCTGGATGCATTTCTCGGGAATCGCCTCCCCTTGGGCAAACGCCGGGGAGCTCGAGAAGATCCTGTTGGAGAGGGCGCCCCCGATCAGGCCGGACACCATCGTGATCATGGCAAGCACGACAAATTGTCTTCGACTCATCCTGGGCTCCTTTCGAAGTCCGATCTCATCCGGACCGGAAGGTCGGGAAAGGTCAAATGGATGCAGGCCGGACTTCTTCGATGTTTGCCCCGGTGCCGATTGCCCTGCGTCATGTACCGTGTCAGCCGTTCTCTCAGGTACAGCCTCGCCCTGTGGAGGCGGCATTTCACGGCAGGGACCGTCATGCCGAGGATCTTCGCGGTTTCGTCGAAGGACAGGCCTCCCACTTCCCGTAATGCGAATACCAGACGGTAGTTCTCCGGCAGGCCGTACGCGAATGTCTTGACCGCTTCCTCGAGTTCCCCGTCGGTCACGTCATGCTGTTTTTCATCGCTCCAGTCGTTGACCGCGGCGGAATGCCCGCCCTCCTCGGTGAATTCCGGTAAATATTCATCGATCGAGCCGGTCGCTGCGTCGTTTCCGTTTTTCCGGAGGCGATCCAGGCAGGCGTGGACGCAAACCCGCAATACCCATTCCCGCATGCCCGAGGTTCCCCGGAAGCCGGCAACCTTCCGGATGACGGTCGTGAACACTTCACGGGTGGCTTCCTGTGCATCGGCGCTGTTTTTAAGGAGGGAAAAGGCAAGCCCGTATACGCTTCCGTTGAACCGGTTGAACAGGAGTTCGACGGCGTCGGGCGATCCGCACCGGAACGCCTGGACGAGCAGGTGGTCTTCTTTCAATCGCTCAGCGGACATCGGTATTGTTCCTATCCCGAGGATTTCATCATTTCTTCGCCGTATCCACAGCAAGGGCCACGCCAAAACGCAGGCGGAGGACGCCAACAATTATTATCCTGTCATTACGGTGTGTTATGGATGAACGGCAATCCGGCCAGCGAGCGGATGGTGCGGCAGACTGGATAATCCTCAGATTTAACTGGAATTATTGCGATATGAATTTCAATTCGGCGACCTGAACCGGCCATACAACGCCGGGACCAGCGCGAACAGGCCCAGAAGGGCGATCGACCCCAGCACCCTCGGTGAAACGACATCGGAAAGCGAGGCGATGGCCGCCAGGCTGTCGCCGGCATTGACGTAGACGAAGCCGCCGGGAAGGATGCCGAACATCGTGGCGAAGACGAAGGTTCGAACGGGCAAGCGCGTCAACCCGGCCGCCAGGTTGATCAGGAAGAACGGGAAGAGCGGCACGAGCCGAAGGAAGAGCAGGTAGCTTGCGCCGCGAAGCTCGAGTTCCCGGTTCATTCCCTCGAGACGCCTCCCGAAGCGGGCCGAGACCGCATCGCGCAGAAGATATCGGGTCGCGAGAAAAGCGAGCGTGGCGCCGACGGTCGCGCCGATGCACGCGTAAACCGTTCCCTTCACAGGGCCGAAAATGGCCCCTGCCGCCAGAGAAAGAATCGCGGCGCCTGGAAGCGACAGGGCGGTCGTTACGACGTAAACGGCCATGAATCCCGCCGCCATGGCCAGTCCGTGGGAGGCGTTGTAGTCCACCAGCGTCCGGCGGTTGGCCTTGAGCGCATCAAGCGTGAAGAACCGCTGGAGGTCGAAATGGAAAAACAGCGCGACGGCGACGATGCCGCCGGCGGCCACCAACGCCTTTTTCGCATTCATCCCCGGCTCCGCTGCCACGCGAGATAGGCCGTAAACAGTTTTTTCAGGAAGGGCGTCAGCCTGGACCGGTTATAGGCATCGGCGAGCCGCCTGACGGATTCCGCCTGGGTCGGGTAGGGATGAATGGTCCGCCCGATCACCCCAAGGCCGAGGCCGCCGGCCATCGCCAGCGTAAACTCGTTGATCATATCCCCGGCGTGACGGGCGACCAGGGTGGCGCCTAGAATGTCGCCGCTCCCTTTCCGCAGGATGACCCGCGCGAACCCTTCCGTTTCCCCGTCGAGGACCGCACGATCCACATCGGCCAGGGACACCGTCAACGTGGTGGTCCCGATCCCTTTTTCCTTCGCGTCCCTCTCGTACATTCCGACGTGGGCGATCTCGGGATCGGTGTACGTGCACCAGGGAACGGTCATGCGCGACGTTCGCCGCCGCCCCATGAAGAGGGCGTTGGCGATCAGGTTCCGCGCCATGGCGTCAGCCATGTGGGTGAACTTGAGGTGAGAGCAGATGTCCCCGGCCGCGTAGACGCGGCGATTCGTCGTCTGCAGGAAATCGTTCACCCGGATCCCGTCTCCGTCGAACGCGATGCCCGCTTTTTCAAGCCCGAGCCCTTCGACATTGGGAACCCTTCCGACGCCGATCAGGATGGCGTCCGCCTCGATTTCGGCCGGATGCCCCTCCCGCTCGATCCGGATGGCCTTCACGTCGCCGCGCTGCCCGACCGATAGGACTCTCACTCCCAGCCGAAGGTCGACCCCCTCCCGGACGAGGACCGCCTGGAGCAGTTCGGCGGCATCCCGGTCCTCCCGTCCGAGGATCTGCGGCCCGTGCTGGAGCAGCGTCACCCGGCTCCCGAAGCGGGCGAAGGCCTGGGCAAGCTCGCACCCGACCGGCCCCGCGCCGATCACCGCGAGACGCGGCGGCAGTTCGGTCAGGGAAAAAACGGTTTCGTTGGTGAGGTATCCCGCGGCCTCGAGGCCGGGAATTTCCGGCGCTGCCGCGCGCGCGCCGGTGCAGACGGCCGCTTTCGCGAAGAAGAGTCGGCCGCCGCCGACTTCGATGCAATCGGCTCCCGTGAAAGTCGCCTGACCGAGAAATACGTCCACCCCGAGCTCGTCCCGAAACCGGCCGGCCGAATCGTGACGGCTGATACCGGCCCGCAGGCGACGCATGCGCGCCATGGCCGTGGCGAAATCGAAGCCGAGCCGCTCCCCTCCCGCGACGCCGAATTCCGCGCCATGTCGGGCGTCGTATAGCGCGCGAGCCGCGCGCAGGACGCCTTTCGAGGGGACACATCCGAAGTTCAGGCAGTCGCCACCCAGCAATTGGCGCTCGACGAGGGCGACCCGGGCGCCGAGGCCGGCCGCTCCCGCGGCGGCGACCAGGCCGGCGGTTCCCCCGCCGATCACGACAAGGTTATACCGCCCGGCCGGCTCCGGGTTGATCCAGTCGGAAGGGTGCACGTTTTCGATCAGTTCCCGATCCATGTGCGGCCGCCCTCCCCTGCCTGCTATTCCCGGTCTAGCACTTCCCGGACCTTGGCCGCCAACATCACGGGATCGACCGGCTTGTAGATCAGGTCGGCTCCCTCGTCGAGTTCCCCGCGGCTCCGGATGATGTCCGCCGTGTACCCGCTCGAGTACAGAACCTTGACGTCGGGCGCCATCCCGCGGATCTCCTCGGATGCCTGCCGCCCGTTCTTGACCGGCATGATCAGGTCCATCAGGAGCAGCGAGACGCGCTCCCGGTTCGCCCGGAATTTTTCGACGGCTTCCTGCCCGTCTTCCGCCAGGATGACCGTGTAGCCGAATTCCTTGAGGACGATCTCGACCAGCTTGCGCACCGAAGGGTCGTCCTCCGCCAGCAGGATGGTTTCCGTTCCGCCTCTCGGGACCGGTCGCGCCTCATGTTCTCCCGCCTCCGGCCGTTCCTGTCCGACGAACGGGAGATAGACCCGGAACGCGGTGCCCGCCCCCGGCTCGCTGTAGACGTAGATGTAACCGTTATGCTGCTTGACGATTCCGTAGACGATCGAAAGCCCGAGGCCGGTTCCTTTCCCCGTCTCCTTCGTGGTGAAAAAAGGTTCGAAGATCCGGCTACGGATCTCCTCGTTCATCCCGTCGCCGGTATCCGAAACGGAAATGACGGCATAGCGGCCCGGCGTTCCGTGTCCCTGGGACTTGACGAAAGGTTCGTCCAGTTCGCGCAGGTCGGTCGCGATGGACAGCAGCCCACCCTTGGGCATGGCGTCCCGCGCGTTCGCGGCCAGGTTGATCAGCACCTGCTCGATCTGCCCCTTGTCGACGTAGACCGTGGGCTCGAATCCCGTGAGGTTGGTCTGAAGCCGGATATCCTCGCCGATGATCCGCCTGAGAAATTTCTCGACGTCGAGGATCAGCTCGTTCAGGTCCACCGTCTTGGGCGTCATGATCTGCTTGCGGCTGAACGCCAGCAGTCCCCTGGTCAACTCGGCGGCTCGCCCCGCCGCGTCGAGCACCTGGTCGAGGTTTCCCATCTCCGGAGAACCTTCGGCCATTTTCATCCGGATCAGGTTGCCGTAGCCCAGGATCACCGTGAGGATGTTGTTGAAGTCGTGCGCCACGCCGCCGGCGAGCTGGCCGATGGCCTCCATCTTCTGAGATTGCCGCAGCTGTTCCTCGAGGCTCCGCTGGTCCGTCACGTCGGCGCCGAGACTCGCGACACCCGAGACCGTGCCGTCCGGGTTGTGCAGCACCGTGTTCTGCCACACGATCATCCTCTGGCGTCCGTCGCGCGTGACGATCCGGTTTTCGAATGTCGCCGGAAGCACGCCGAAGTCGATCCCCTCCCGGAAAAGCGCACGGATCGTTTCCCGCTCATCCTCCGGGACGAACAGTTCGAACCAGTCGGCGCCGAAGGCCTCTTCCCGGCTCCGGCCCGTCAGGCCGAGAAGGAAACTGTTGCAGAAAGTCACCGCCCCGTCCGGGTCGATCGTCACGGCCACCAGGTGCACGCTTTCGAGCAGTTCCGTCAACCGTTTCTCCGAGATTCCGCGCGCCTCTTCGGCCTGCTTGCGCGCCGTCACGTCGTTGAATACGACGGCGAACTGACCCTTCCCGGGGCTGAAGGCCCAGCAATCGAAATGTCGGTCCAGCGACTGGACGTAATCCTGGTAGGAACACGGTTCGCCCGTCTCCGCGACACGGCCGTAGACTTCGATCCACTGGGGTTCGATGCCGGGGAGCACCTCGCGGACGGTCCTGCCGATGACCGAGGACACGGGAATTCCGGTCAGTTTTTCGAAGGCAGGATTGGCTTCGATATACCGGTAGTCGACCGGCTTGCCCCGGTCGTCGTAGATCATCTCGTGGAGGGCGAACCCGGCTGTCATGTTCTCGAAAAGGAGGCGGTACCTGCGTTCGCTCACGGCCAGCGACGCCGAGATCTCCTTGCGGTCGGTGATATCCCGGCCCGATTCGATCGCGCCGGTGATGTTGCCGCCGGAATCGAAGAGGGGGCGGGCCGTCATCCAGAGGTGGGTCCCCCGGGGACCCAGGAGGGGGAGGAACACTTCGGCGGCGATCGTCTCGCCATTCCGTGACAAGGACGGATAGAGCGCATCGATCGACGGGTCCGGCCGGATTGCGGCGTCGATCAGGATCGGCCGGCGTTCCCCGTAGAACGGCAGGGAGTATTCGTAGTTTCCCTTGCCGACCATGTTCGCGGCGGATACCCCCGTGAGCGCCTCGCACGCCCGGTTCCAGACGACCACGCGACCCTCGCGGTCGATCACCCAGGTGGGATCGGGGAGAAATTCGACGATGTCCACCAGTTGCTGGCGGCTTGCCTCCAACCGGTCGACCCGACGCTTGAGCTCCGGAATGTCGATATCGCGCATGAGGTATCTTACCATCCGGATTCTTTCGGTTTTCATCCGTCCGGCAAATCGGATAAAATCATCGCTTCCCGCCAAACCGCCGAAAGAGGTGACCCCATGGAACAATTGAAGGAAACGCCCCTCGTCGGCAGGCATCGCGCGCTGGGCGCGCTCATGGCGCCTTTCGGCGGTTGGGACATGCCGATCCAGTACGAGGGAATCCTCGCCGAACACCGGGCCTGCCGGGAAAAAGCGGCGCTGTTCGACATCTGCCACATGGGCGAGTTCCGCTACAAGGGCGACCTCGTCGCCGGTGGCCTCGAGGACGTTTTCACCTTGTCCGTCGCGTCGATCCCCGTCGGTCGCTCCCGCTACGGCTTCCTCCTCAACGACCGGGGGGGCATCGTCGACGACCTGATCGTATTCCGGATCGCCGGGGACGAGGCGATGATCGTGGTCAACGCCGCGACCGCGCCCAACGATTTCTCCGTCATCGCTTCGCGGTTGAACGGAGCCGCCGTTTTCGAGGATATCTCGAACGCGACCGGCAAACTCGACCTGCAGGGACCGATGTCCCGCGACGTGCTCCTGTCGCTTCTGGGACGCGAGGTCGCCGCGATCCCGTACTTCCGCTTCATCGAGACCGACGTGCTGGGAAGCAGGGCAATCATAAGCCGCACCGGCTACACGGGCGAGCTGGGTTACGAGATATTCCTTCCGTCGGACAAGGTCGACGAACTCTGGAGCACGCTGCTCACCTACCCGTCGGTGAAGCCCGCGGGGCTTGGCGCACGCGATCTCCTCCGCCTCGAGGTCGGCTACAGCCTCTACGGCAGCGACCTCGACGAGACGATCACCCCGCTCGAGGCGGGACTCGACGCATTCGTCAATTTCGATAAAAAATTCATCGGTAAAGAGGCGCTGCTGGCGCAGAAGCCCAAGGCCCTTTCCCGCGCGAAAGTGGCGTTCAAGGTCGGTTCGCGCCGGTCGCCCAGACATCATTACGAGATTTTTGCCGACGATGAGCGGGTCGGCTCCGTCACCAGCGGCGCGTTTTCCCCCATGCTGGGCTGCGGGATCGGCATCGGTCTCGTGAATCCGGCGTCCGCCTCTCCGGGAACCCCGCTTTCCGTCCGCCACGGAAACGTGACGCTCGAGGCGACGGCTTGCACCCTGCCGTTTTACGCCGGAGGGTCGCTGCGCGGCTAGCGGCGACGGAACCGACGGCCAACAGACAACAAACCAGCGCTTTTCTAAAAGGAGACGCGTCATGCCCGGTACTTTTTTCACGAAAGAGCACGAGTGGGTCAGGATCGAAGGCACCGTCGCATCGGTCGGCATCACCGATTTCGCCGCGCACCAGCTGGGCGACATCACCT
>JANXPS010000311.1 GCA_025357175.1 Deltaproteobacteria bacterium
CGACATCCGCAGCCTGGTGACCGACATCTCCTACCTCGATCCTCAGGAAGGCATCCGCTTCCGCGGCAAGACCATCCCCGAGACGTTCGAAGCGCTGCCCAAGGCACCCGGCTCCAAGTACCCGACCGTCGAATCGTTCTGGTATTTCCTGCTCACCGGCGAGATCCCGACCGACGCGCAGGTCGCCGAAGTCGTCGCCGAGTTCAAGACGCGCCAGGTCGTGCCCGAGTACGTTTTCAAGGCGCTCCGCGCGATGCCTGCCGACAGCCACCCGATGGTGCTGCTCTCCGCCGGCCTCCTCCTCATGCAGAAGGATTCCAAGTTCGCCGGCTTCTACAACTCCGGCAAGTTCAACAAGAACACCGCCTGGGAATACGTTTATGAAGACGCCAGCGACATCGTCGCCCGCTCCGCCGTACTCGCGGCGTTCATCTACAACCTGAAATACCGCGGCGACAAGCAGATCGCGATCGACCCGTCGCTCGACATGGGCGCCAACTTCGCGCACATGATCGGCCAGAGCGAGACCTACAAGGACGTGGCCCGGATGTACTTCATCCTCCACTCCGACCACGAGTCCGGCAACGTCTCCGCGCACACGACCCACCTCGTGCACTCGGCGCTGTCCGATCCCTACTACGCCTACTCGGCCGGCCTCAACGGCCTCGCGGGCCCGCTCCACGGCCTGGCCAACCAGGAAGTGCTCGACTGGACCATCAAGTTCCAGGAAAAATACTGCGCGGGCGTCGAGCCCACCAAGGAACTGATCACCAAGGCGCTGTGGGACACCCTCAACGCCGGGCAGGTCATCCCGGGCTACGGCCACGCCGTCCTCCGCAAGACCGACCCGCGCTACATGGCGCAGCGCGAATTCTGCCAGAACACCGCCGGCCTCAAGGACGATCCTCTGTTCAAGCTGGTCGCCATGATCTTCGAAGTCGCCCCGGGCGTCCTCACCGAGCACGGCAAGACCAAGAACCCGTGGCCTAACGTCGACGCGCAGTCGGGCGTCATCCAGTACTACTACGGCCTCAAGGAATGGGACTTCTACACCGTCCTGTTCGGCGTCGGCCGCGCGCTGGGTTGCATGGCCAACATCACGTGGGACCGCGGCCTCGGCTACGCGATCGAGCGTCCGAAGTCCGTCACCACGCCGATGCTCGAGAAGTGGGCTGCCGAAGGCGGCCGCAAGCTGGCGTAATCCGGCAAGCGACCTCGCAATATCGTCAGACCGTAAGCCGGGGGCGGGCAACCGCTCCCGGCTTTTTCACGTCATGACTTGTCACGCGCGAATTTCCCGCGAAGGGGTGCCCGGAGGACCGAGTGCTCGAGGTTGACCGGGGGGCGGATCAGTTTTGCGTGGAGGAGGGGGAGCAGTCGGCGCAGGCGCCGATGACGTGCAGTTCGAGGTCGGTGACCGAGGAGACGAACTCGCTTCGCTCCCAGCCGAAATCGTAGAGCGCGTCGGGAAGCGGGATGTCGTGGATCGCGCTGCAGAGCCCACAGTGGAAGTGGGCGTGCGGCGGGAGCGCAGCCTCGAAACGTGATCCGGCCTCTTCGTTGGCGCGGATCTCCTTGACCATTTTCTGCTCGCGCAGGAAGCCGAGGTTCCGGTAGACGGTCCCGAGACTGATGCTCGGCAGCGACTTGCGGGCCTCCTGGTAAATCGTCTCGGCGGATGGGTGCGATCTCGTCTGCCGAAGGATGTCCAGGATGACCGTGCGCTGTCTGGTATTTCGTGATTTTTTCAAGTCTTCCCGCTCCGTGGTTGCATCATATTGAAGAGAGATGCGGCTTGTCAAGAGAGCTGTTTCCTTAAATTTCCTCCGAAAAAAAGGTCCCGATTGATTCCGGCACGGGAATCGGTTATACAGGAGTGTTACTACCGACTTGGGGAGGTTTCTCGACTGATGGTTTCCTTCACCTTGGCTGCGGCGGCAATGCCCGTCACGACAGCCGGAATGTTCGACACGGAAGTATTCAAGCACGTCCTGCTCGCGGGTCCGATCGTCAAGCTCATCCTGGTGATGCTTGTGCTTTCGTCGGTTATTTCCTGGGCGATCATCTTCATGAAATTCAAGCTTTTCAAGGGGATCGAGAACAGCCAGGCGGGCTTCCGCAAGGCTTTCGCCGAATCGAAGATGTCCGCTCTCTACGAGCAGATCGACACGTTCGAGCGGACCCCGATGAGCGAGGTGTTTCGCCGCGGGTACGTCGAATTGACCCGCATCCAGCGCGGGCGCACCGAACCGGGAGCCCCTTTCCCGGTCGAGAACATCAACCGCGCCATGCGAATCGCCAGCAACGAAGAGATCGAGCAGATGGAAAGCTACCTGCCTTATCTTGCCACCGTCGGCAGCGCCTCTCCTTTCATCGGCCTCTTCGGCACCGTCTGGGGCATCATGAACGCGTTCACCGGCATCGCCGCGAGCGGCAACGCGACGCTGTCCACCGTCGCCCCCGGCATCGCCGAGGCGCTCGTCGCCACCGCGGCGGGCCTCGCGGCCGCCATCCCGTCGGTCATGGCCTACAACTACTTCGTCAACCGCGTCCGCCTGATCGCGACGACCCTCGACGGCATGACCGCCGATTTCGTCAACCTGATCGAACGCAAGATCGACAGGAACTGACGCCATGGGGATGGGTGGAGGAGGAGGCGACGACCACCGCCGTGTTCCGCGGGTGATGTCCGAGATCAACGTGACGCCGCTCGTCGACGTCATGCTGGTCCTGCTCATCATCTTCATGGTCACGGCCCCCATGCTGACGCAGGGGGTCGATGTCAACCTGCCGCAGGCCAACGCCAAGGCGCTTCACGCCGAGGAAGAACGGCTGGTCGTCACGGTCGACGCCAACAGCCGCATATTCGTCGGCAAGCAGGGGGTCGAGTTCAACCGGCTCAGTCCCGTGCTGAAGGAAGTCGTGTCCAGGCGCGTCGACCGTCAGGTCTATTTCAGGGCCGATAGAACCGTGCCGTACGGCTTCGTGGTCAAGGTGATCGCCGAAGTCCGGAATTCCGGGATCGAAAAACTCGGCATGGTCACCGAACCGCTTGAGCGGTAGCCCGTTTTTCCCGCCGTGGACAGAACCAGGCATGCCCGCATGCGCCGCCAGGGCGGAAGGCCGGTGAGAGATGCGGTCTGACCGCAGACCGCGCGCGGGAACCCGGGTTACGGGCTCCGTCCATCGTCCCTTCCGGGAGCAGCAGCTCGGGTTCATGGTGCTGCTCTCGGTGGGGGTGCACTTCGCCCTGGTGGGGCTTGGTGCCGCCTGGATGAAGTGGGGCTCCTCCCCGCTGATGAACCTCACGCCGGTCACGACCGTCGACCTGGTGGGGTTCGCATCGGCTCCGGAACCGGTCGAAACCGCTCCGCCGCGACCCGTCGAACCGCCGCGCTCCAAAAAGCCCTCCCCGAAGCCGAAAGAGCCGGCGCACAAGACCGAAGCGCCGCCCGCCCGTCCCGGCGCCATGCCGCTGCACGACGCCAAGCCCGACCCCCGCACGGTCAGCGACGCGGTCAGCGCGATGCGGGCCCGAAAGGCGGCCGAGAGCAACGCAGACAAGGCGATCGAGGAAAAGCGGGCCCAGGCGGCACTGGCCGAGATGCTCAAGAAAATGCGCGACCGGGCTTCGCACCAGATCAACCTCGCCGCGGTGGGGCCGGTTACGGGCGGCGCACCGCCCTCAGGCAGGCTCCCCGACGCCAAGCCCGAGGAACTCAAATATTCGCGGGAGCTCGACGAAAAGATTCGCGGCAGCTGGACCCAGCCGGTCGGCAACGCCAAGGCGCTGGTGGCCGTTGTCCTGATCAAGGTCCAGCGTGACGGCTACGTGCCCTCATCCGGCGTAGAGATCAAGCGCTCTTCCGGCAACGACTATTTCGACGAATCGGTCAAGCGGGCGATCATGAAGGCGAGTCCGCTCCCCATTCCGCCTGTGCAGCTGCAGGGCAGCGAAACCTATTACGACGTGCTGTTGAATTTCTACGGATCCGGAGGCGTTTAAGTGAAAGGGGCCACCCAGTGAAACTTCGTCTGGCCGCCGCGCTGGCGGTGTCGCTGCTCATGACGCTGTGCCCGACCTCCGCCAAGGCGATTCTCTCCATCGACATCAACGCGTCGGGCGGTCGGCGCATGCCGGTCGCACTGCCCGCCTTCGTGGTCGTTTCGGGCGATCCCGCGCTCGGCAAGCTGTTGCCCAAGGTCATTTCCAACGATCTCGCCATGACCGCCATCTTCGACGTCATCGGCTCC
>JANXPS010000314.1 GCA_025357175.1 Deltaproteobacteria bacterium
CGGTGATCGTGTCGGGATTGTAGGTGATGACGGCCGCGGAGGCCGTCGTCGCCGGCGTGACGGTCGCCCGGAAAAACACGTCCTGTCCACGCCCAAGATCTCGACGCTCAACAACCAGAAGGCGATCATCAAGATCGGCCGGCAGGACGTGTTTTTCCGGGCGACCGTCACGCCGGCGACGACGGCCTCCGCGGCCGTCATCACCTACAATCCCGACACGATCACCGAGGGGCTCATCCTCGCCGTGACCCCCCAGATCGGGGAGGGCGGCAACGTGATGCTCTCGATCCATCCCTCGATCACCTCGAAGGTGGGGGAGGCGAAGGCGCCCGACGGCAACACGGCGCCGATCGTCGACGTCCGCGAGAGCAACACGATGGTCACCGTGTCCGACGGCCAGAGCGTCTTCATCGGCGGCCTGATGCAGGAGACGACGCAGGAGGTGATCAGCTCTGTGCCGCTGCTGGGCGACATCCCCTGGGTCGGGACGCTGTTCCGCAATACGCACCACTCGAAGAAGAAGACCGAGCTGGTCATCCTCATCACGCCGCACGTCGTGCGGCCGTCCGACCTGGCGGCGATCGCGAAGGAAGAGCTCGATGCCATCCGGCGCCGCGACCGCGGCTACCACGCGGGTGCGAAGCCCTGGATCTACGGAACCGAAGGCGAGAATACCGGGATCACCCCCTGGGAGTAGACGAATTGTACGAAAGCGCATTCGGCCTGACGGAAAAGCCGTTCTCGTTGACGCCCGACCCGGATTTCCTCTTCCTGTCGGACAGCCACCAGAAGGCGCTCGACCACCTGCTGTTCGGCCTCGAAAGCGGCGACGGCTTCATCGTCGTCACCGGCGATGTGGGCGTCGGGAAAACGACGGTCTGCCGGGCGCTGCTGCGGCAGCTATCCGACCGATACGTCACCTCGATCGTTCTCAACCCGATGCTGACCGAAAAAGAGCTGATCCGCGGCATCCTCGAGGATTTCGGAGCCGAGGCCAAGGGCGGCACCAAGAAGGATCACCTCGACGCGCTCAACCGTTTCCTGCTCGAGTCGGCCGAAACCGGGAAGCGGCCGGTGCTGATCGTGGACGAGGCCCAGGACCTGACGCCGACGCTGCTCGAACAGGTCCGGCTCCTGTCCAATCTCGAAACCGAGAAGCGGAAACTGATCCAGATCGTCCTCATCGGCCAGATCGAGCTCAAGGCCAAGCTTTCGATGCACGAACTCCGGCAGCTCGACCAGCGCGTGACCGTCCGGGCGCAAATCCTGCCGCTCGACCGGAAGGCGATGCGCCGCTATGTGGACCACCGCCTGTCGGTGGCGGGGGCGGGGGGACGGCAACTGGTGACCGACGGGGCCGAGAAGACGCTCTACCGTTGCTCGGGCGGGGTGCCGCGCGTGGTCAACATGCTCTGCGACCGGGCGTTTCTCTCTGCCGGCTTGCGCGACGCCGGGTCGATCGAGGCGCAGGACGTGCGGCGGGCGGCCGAGTCGATCTTCGAACGCGGGTGGAGGCTGCGCCGGATGCTCAAGACGTTTCCCAAGGCCGCCGCAGCGCTGGCGGGCCTTGCCACGATCGCGCGGACCGGGAGGGGCGCATGAGTCTGCTTCAGGATGCGCTTCGAAAATTGCAGAAACAGGAGCGCACGCCGAGGGCTCCGGAAGACGTCGCCCCCCCCCAAGGCGCGCCTGCGCCTTTTGCCGGGCCGGCCCCGTCCCGCGGAGGCTCCGGCCGCCGGACGTTGTGGCTCGTGCTCGGGGCCGCAACCCTGACGCTCTTGGTCGCCGCCGCGGTCGTCTACGTCGCGATGCCTTCGAAAAGCACCTTCAAGGCGATCCAGCAGCCCGTCACCGCCGCGGTGGACAACAGCGGTGCCACGGCTCCCAAGGCGGCGGACAACGGCGCCGCACCCGTTCCGGCAGCGGCCGATAACGCGGCATCCGTCCGGGCCGCGGCACTGCCCGAGGCGCCGATGGCGGCGACCGAGCCCAAGGCCATCGTGATCCGGTCGAGACGCAACCCCGCCGTTCCCAACCCGAATCGTCCGCAGTCCCGGGCGTCGCACGTCGCAGCGCCGCCGAGCGCGGACGCACCGGCACCGGCTCCCGAGGCGCGCGCCGCGACGATTGCAACCGTGCCTGCCGCCCCCGCCCCCGCCGCGGCCGCCGTCGGCGCCGACGCCGCAGGCGCGCCGGCTCCCGGTCGTCCTCCCGAAACATCCACCCGCACCCGGGTCGTCGCCTGCTTCAACGAGGGTGTCGCCGCCCAGCAGCGCGCCGACTGGCGCTCGGCCGAGGCGTCCTTCTCCGAAGTGCTGCGGCTCGAACCGTCGCTCGTCGAGGGGTGGAACGGCATCGGTGTCTCCCGAATGCGTCAGGGAAAGACGGTCGAGGCGAGAGCGGCTTTCGCACGGGCGACCGCGCTCGATCCCGGCTACGCGCCAGCGCTTCTGAACGCCGGCCTGCTCGCGATGCAGGGTGACGGGCGGTACGATGAAGCGGAAAAATATTTCCTGCGCGCCGCCACGGCCGACCCGTCTTCTCCCGCGCCCCATGTCGATCTGGCGATCGCGCAAACAAGGTCTGGGCGGCTCTCCGAAGCCGAGGAAACGCTCGCCTTCGCCCGACGCCGATTCCCCGGGAGTCCGGACATCCTGTATCAGCTTGGCGTCGTGTACGACCGGATGGGCGACCGCTCCCGCGCCGCCGCGGCCTGGACGGAATTTCTCAAGGTCGCGCACGGCACCCGCCCCGAACTGGAAGCACCCGTTCGCGACCGGATGCAGAACCGATAGGAGAGAAGTAAATGCAGGCTAAAGATGAACGCACGGCAAAAATAATCCGCGAAATGGCCTCCGGCCGGATACCCTCGGACATTCCCGCTTCGTGCGCCTATTCCGAAGAGTTGTCCCGGCTGGCCTCGTACCTCCACGAGATCCACCGGGTCACGCTCGCAATGGGGAGCGGCGACCTCTCCGTCGAGCTGCCGGGAGCCGAAGGCGGACTGTCGGAGAGCATCCGGATCCTCCAGTCGTCGCTGCGGCGCATCATCAGCCAGTCCAGGCAGGCGGTAGCCGGCGATTTCAGCCAGCGCGTCGATTTCATGGGCGAGTTCTCGAACGCCTTCAACTCGATGATCCAGCGGCTCAAGGAGGCGCGCGAGGAATTGCTGCACGTCGGGATGCACGACTCCCTGACCGGGCTTTACAACCGGGGCTTCTTCGATGCCGAGTTCGAGCGGATGTCGCGGGGGCGGGCAT
>JANXPS010000040.1 GCA_025357175.1 Deltaproteobacteria bacterium
GCGTCAGCGGCGACTCGCCGGCGAATTTCCCGCCGTTCTCCCTCACGTAAGTAACGCCCGCCATCACGTTGGTGCCCTCGAGCTGGGTGATGCCCGCGGGGTTGTAGTAGATCGCGGACGGGTCGTTCGCCTGCGCCGTGAAGGCGAATCCCATGCCCATCGCCTTTGCGCCCGCCTCGGGCAGGCGGAAACCGGCGGCCCGCGCCCCCGTCGCGGCGACCGAAATCGCCAACATTGCGGCCGCGATCGCGGCCATCCTGGTTCTCATCTTCATGCTTCCCCTCCTTGGACAAATGAGGCGACGTCCCACGTCACCGAAAACTGCGCGCTTTCGCCCGGATGCAGGTGCAGCGGGAACAAAAGCCGCAGGCAAACCGCCTGGTGGATCTTCTCGGCGCCCGCCTCGGACAGCGAAGCCGTCTCGACCGGGTAGCGCACCAGCGTGAACGGCCGGTCGGATCGCGCCCCGACCGAGATTTTCCGCCAAACGTCGAAGATCTTGAACGCGCTCCCCTCGGGCGCCACCTCCCGGCCGGAAAGCGACACGTCATGGCTGCCGCCGCCCTCGATCCAGCGATCGTAGCCGCCCGACAGGAAATTGAGGTTCCATTCGGAGGAGAAGATGCCGGAAACCGTTTCCTTGCCGTGGTTGACCACTTCGTAGCGGACGAGGAAACGCTCTTCACCCGCTTTCGCCTCGACCGATTTCTCGACCGTCAGCGACGCCCGGCCGCAGCACATCGGCGCTTCCTGCGTAAAGAGGATCGTTCCGCCCTGCTCGGACACCGCGGTGCCCGCCTCGCATCCCGCTGTCGCGCAGAGCGGTTCCGCGTCGGCCAGGATCTCCTCGGGTGTCGTCCCTTCGGCGTAAAACGCCTCGCGAAGAGATGCGCGTCGGCACGGGTCGACCTGGAGCGCATCGAGCACGCTCGGATCCTTCAGGATCAGGACGTCGTGGATGCTCGTCGATCCGTCGAAATTGCCGCCCGCCTGCCGGAACCGGGCGTGGTAGGCCTCCTCGCGGCGGGTGAGCGTGTGACCGATCGCCACCCCGCGCCGGGGCAGCGAGATTTCGGTCAGCGCGCCTCCGTCGTGCGGATGAAACATCAGCGTGAGTTCGGGTGTCTTCAACAGCAGCTCGGCGCCGCCGTCGGCGTCGAGGTCGCCCTTGATCGCCTGCGTCCAGCCGCCCTCGCCGCACAGGATCCGGTCGGCCGCGCTCTCGGCGCGGAGCAGGTGGGTCCACGCCGCCTCGCGAAGGTGGTTGAGGTAGATGCCGCCGAAAACGCCGTGCCAGTAGACGTCGTTGCTCTGGGCGCTGTAGAGGTCGCGGCGCATCGATGCCCCGTCGCCGGTCGCGGCTGCCGCCTCGACCCGAGCGCTGACGCCCCACATCCGCTTGTGCAGCTCGTTGCTCTCTTCGTACTTGCGGAGAAAGTTGCGGAAGATGCCGCCCTGGGCGAACGGCTTGAGCTCTGGATGGTTGCCCTCGCGGAACCCGCGAAGCAGCTCGTCGAACCGGGCCGCCTGTTTCGAGGGGAGCGACCACTCGCCCATCTCGATGTAGGAGCAGGTGGGCAGGTAGATGCGGCCGCGCACCGGCGCCCGGTCGACGTATTCTCCGAACGTCATCGTGACGAGCCCGTCGGCCTGCCGCGCCTGGATGCCCTCGAAGAAGCGCGCCAGCCACCCTTCCTCGTAGACGCTGTGGTGGGTGCCGGGCCAGACGCCGAACTTCTCGCCGTCGTCCGCGAAGATCGCCGCGGGGCAGGGCACGTCGCGCGCGGTCATCCGGTCGATCGCCGCCAGCGACTCGTCGACGCCGCCGAACGGGATGAGGTATCGGAGCGCCTCGCTTCCGGGGAACACCTTGAGCGTTTCCCCGTCGGATTCGGTGAGCCAGACGCCGTCGAGTTCGTCGACGGTCAGCCCCGCGCGAAGGAAGTGGTAGTCGTCGAGCGGGAGATACTTCACGCCGGCCGCGGCAAGCGTCGGCACCAGCCCCGGCTCCCACACGCGCTCGGCCAGCCAGATGCCGTCGGGTCGCTTCCCGAACGTCTCGGCCAGACGCGAGGAGAGCCCCTCGAGCTGCCCCTGCCGGTCGCGCTCGGGCAGGAGCGTCAGGATCGGTTCGTACATTCCGCCGCCGAGCAGTTCGACCTGCCCGGAGGCGACCATCTCCCGCAGCAGCTCGACGACGTCCGGGGCGTTGCGGACCAGCCAGTCGAGAAGGTAACCGGTGTAGTGGAGCGTCGCCTTGACGTCGGGATACCGGCGGAGCGTCTGCAGGAACGGCCGATAGGACTTGCGCGTGGCCTCGTCGAGGACGAAATCGAAGTTGCCGACCGGCTGGTGGTTGTGGAAGCAGAGGACGAGCGCACGGCCGGACCGGTGGGAAGCGGCGGTCATCAGTTGTGTCCCTCCCCTTCCTGGGCGAATTCGGTCAGGACGCCGAAGGTCGACTTGGGGTGGAGGAAGCCGATCTTCATGCCGTGGACGCCATCGCGCGGCGTCTCGTCGATGAGGCGCGCGCCCTTTTCCCTGGCCTCGGCCAGCGCCCGCGCCGTATCGGCGACGTCGAAACAGAGGTGGTGGATCCCTTCGCCGTTTTTCTCGACGAACTTGCCGACCGGGCCGTCGGGCGAGGTGGACTCGATCACCTCGATGGTGCTATCGCCGACGCTGAACACCGCCGCGCGGATCTTCTGGTCGGCGACCTCTTCGATGCCGACGAGTTCGAGACCGAGGACATCGCGGTAATAAGGGATCGCGGCGTCCAGACTTTTGACGGCCACGCCGATGTGCGCAATCTTGCGGATCATAAGGGACATGGCAAGGACCAGGATACCGGGATCGCGCCCGGATTTGGGTCAGATTTGGTCGCAACGATTGAGCCAAACCGGAAGCGTAGCAGAGCTACGGTGAGGATTTGGCGATTGAGGCGCGGGCAAAGATGGCCCGAAGACGGATTGCGAGATGGTGGCCTGGTCCTTGTCATGTCCCTTAGTCCTCCGTAAACCGGATTCCCGTTCGTCGAGCCATAGTATGCTTTAATTGCGCCCCGGTTCCACGAGCTTTTTGCGCAGGGAAACCGCGTCCCGGGAACCCGGAAAGGCGGTGGAAATCGCGAGTGCCCGCTCGACCGCGGCCAGCGCCTCTTTATTCCGCCCGTTCCGGTTCAGCGCCTCGGCGTAATGGTAGAGCACGACCGGTTCGCCGGGCGACAGCTTCGCGGCTTTTGCCAGCGGGACGAGCGCAGCGACCCTGTCCCCGCGCCGGAGCATGATCCAGCCCAGCCGGTCCTGCGCGGTCGCGAATGCGGGATCGACTGCCGCCGCGCGTCGGGCGGTCGAGAGCGCCTCGCTCCCCTGCCCCGCCTCGTCGAGCAATTCGGCCAGATCGGAAAGAGCCGCCGGATCGGCGGGATGGCGCGCGACAAACGACCGGTAGAGCGCGATCGCCTCTCCGTTCCTCCCCCGGTCGCGCAGCAATACGGCGGTCATCGCCGTGCTGTCCACGTCGTCGGGGCGCAGCTTGAGCAACCGCCGGGCGGCCTCTTCGGCTCCCGCGGCATCGCCCGCGCGCCGGCAGGCGACCGCGAGCGCCCGAACGACGGATGGGTCTCCCGGCGCC
>JANXPS010000046.1 GCA_025357175.1 Deltaproteobacteria bacterium
GATCTCGGACGGCGGGCGGAACATCCAGCCCAACGCCTGGATTCCCAGGACGAACATGTTTCCCATGTCTTCGACGAAACGGTAGACGCCGACGCCCACGGCCTCGCCGGCCGCCGCGAGCCCTTTTTTCGGGGGCGTTTCAGGCAACGGGGCGCCTCGGGATGCGTCGGCCCACCTGGGTCAGCAGCTCGTAGGGGATCGTCCCGGCCAGCGCGGCCAGCGCGTCGGCGGTCGGCCCGCCCTCCCCCATGATCACGACCTCGCTGCCGATCCTGACGCCCGGGATGCCGGTGACGTCGAGCATCGTCATGTCCATGCACACGCGGCCGGCCACCGGGGCGCGATGTCCGAGAACGCCCATCCAGGCGGCATTGGTCAGTCGTCGGGGATAGCCGTCGGCATATCCGACCGGCACGACGGCGATGTCGCGCGGCTCGGGGCGCGAGAAGAGGCGCCCGTAGCTTACGGGATGGCCGGAAGGCATCTTCTTGAGCGACACGATCCGGCTGACCAGCCGCATGACCGGCTGCAGGCCCAGATCGGCGCCCAGCCCCTCGGCCGGCAGGCTGCCGTAAAGCGCGATTCCGGGGCGCGCCATGTCGAATGCGAACTCGCGATAGGCCAGCAACCCCGCGCTGTTGAGCGCGTGGACGGCCACGGCCTCGCCGAAAGCCGCGCGCACCGCGCCCGCCGCCGTCTCGAATCGACGGAGCTGCGACCGGGTGAAGTCGCGGTCGGCCGATTCGAACCCGTCGGCGGAGGAAAGGTGCGTCATGAACCCCTCGACCGCGATCGCCTTCTCGGCGCAAAGCCGGTCGATCACGGCGCCCATCTCTTCGGGGAAGAAGCCGATCCGCCCCATGCCCGTATCGACCTTGATATGGACCGGGAACGGTCTCCCGGCGGCCTCGCCGACGCGGGCGAACAGCTCGATCTGGTCGGCCCGGAACAGGACGGCCGACAGCCTGTGGGCCTGCGCCTCGGCCGCCATGTCGGCGTCGACGTCGCCCAGCACGAGCGCCGGTCCCGACACGGCCGCCTCGCGCAGTTCGATTCCCTCTTCGACCGAGGCGACACCCAGCATCGACGCGCCCGCCTCGAACAGCGTCTTGGCGACCGGCACGGCGCCGTGGCCGTAGCCGTTCGCCTTGACGACGCCGAAAATCGACGCGCCTGCGGGAAGCAGCGACTGCAGCGTCCGGCAGTTGTGTCGAAGCGCGGAAAGGGAGATCTCCGCGACGGTCGGTCTGGCCAAGCTCGGCACCTCGTAAAATGCAAGGGTACGTCCGGAATAATCCGAAAAGTGTACCCCACCGCCCGCCGGAGGTAAAGCCGCCCTCCGGATTTCTCACCCGTCCGGGCCCGAAGAGGATTAGACTGTATCAATCAAGCCAAAGGAGTCTTAGATGATATCTCGCTTCAGGTTTGCAACGGTTTGCATGAGTCTGATCTGCCTCGCGGCGGCGGGCAGCGCGTTCGCCGGCAGCATGGGCGGAATCGGCAAGAGCGCCGAGTTGTCCTCGAAGGAATCGGTCAAGGTCGACAAGGCGAAGGGAGCGAACGCCCACACGGTCGCCGAGCTTTTCGCGCAGTCCGCGAAACTCGACAACAAGCAGGTCGTCGTCCGGGGCAAGGTCGTCAAGGTCTCGAAGGGGATCATGGGGAAGAACTGGATCCACCTGAAGGACGGCACGGGCTCGGGTGAAACCGACAAGATCATCGCGACGACCCAGGACATGGCCGAGGTCGGCGACGTCGTGACGGCGAAGGGCACGCTCTACAAGGACAAGGACTTCGGTTCCGGCTACTTCTACAAGGCCATCATCGAAGAATCGAAGATCAGCAAATAACGGTACTGCGCCGGCCGGAAGCCTCCGCTGGGGCGCTTCCGGCCGGCATCATTTCATGCCCCGCCATATCCTCAGGGGCCGGCGTTCCTCAACATCCGCAGCCGCAGTTGTGGCAGACCCTCGGCACGAAGTCGTCGGGGGGAACCGTCTCGGGCGCAAATGCGATCCGGCTGACCGCCGCCTTGATGTCCTCCAGCAGGTCCAGTTTCCCGCTCTTGCCGATGATGTGGCCGACGCACCGGTTGCTGCAGCCGTCGGCGGGCGACGATACGCGTACCGCGTTGAGCAGGTCCCCATAGCTTTTCACGTCGATCGTGACGTCGTTGTTGCGAACGACCGCGAATTCGACGCCGAACGGAGCCAGTTCTTCCGACAATTGGGCGCGGAATGCCTCGAACGCCTTCCCCGACAGCCTGACCTTCCAGTCGGGCCGGAGATGATTCTGCCGGAAGATGGTCAGGATGACCTTTCGCTTCGCCATCGCTTCGATCCTTTTCCCCGGCCGGGTCACATCGACGCGGCCGGAGCCTTTCCCCGCGCCGCCGCGGGATCGGTCGGCGGGACGCCGCCCGCACCCGCCTCGTTGCCCCGGTAGCGAACCGCGTTCCGGCCCGAGGCCTTGGCCAGGTAGAGCGCCCGGTCGGCGCGCTGCAGGACATCCTCCCATTTGGAAGACACATCCGTTCCGGAGGTGACGGTCGCCCCGCAACTGACGGTCAGCACGCCCCTGGCGGACTTCTCGTGCGCGATTCCGACCTGTTCGACCGCATTGCGCAGCCTTTCGGCAAAGAACGTCACGCCCTTGGGCTCCTGCTTCGGGGTCAGGAGCACGAGTTCCTCGCCGCCGAACCGGAAGATCTCGTCGGAAACCCGGAGAATCCCCTTCATGGCGTCGGCCACCGCCCGAAGCGCCCTGTCTCCGGCCAGATGGCCGTAGCTATCGTTGTAGGTCTTGAAATGGTCGATGTCGCACATGACGACGCCGTACTCCTCGCCGTAGCGCGAATAACGGTGATGGGCCTTCTCGATCGCCTTGAAAAGCCCCCTGCGATTCCCGATATCCATCAGCGGATCGATGCTGACCAGCTCCTCGAGTTGCTCGTTCTTGGACTTGAGCCCGTCGTTCTCGGCCCGCAGCGCACGCTCGAGTTCGAGGATGCGTTCCCCCGCCCGCACCCTGGCCCGCAGTTCCTTCCGGTCGAACGGTTTCGACACGTGGTCGTCCGCTCCCGATTCGAGCGCGAGGATGACGTCTTCCTTCGAATCGTTGATGGTCACCAGCACGATGTAGACGTAACCCATCTCGTCGAGGCAGCGAACCCTCCGGCACAGTTCGATCCCGTCGACGCCGGGCATGTTCCAGTCGACGATCATGAACTTCGCACCGCTTTGAACCAGCATCGCCAGCGCTTCGGCGCCGTCCTGCGCCTCGACGACCTCGTGCCCCCATTTCTCGACCGTCTTCCGGAGCAGTTTCCGGGTCGTGGCGTCGTCTTCGGCAATCAGGATCTTCATATGGCCTCTCCGGTGATCTCACCCACGAACGCTTCGATCCGTGCGAGCTCGAAGCGCAGTTGCTCGAGATGGCGGCCCGCCTCCCGGTTTGCCGCCCCCAAATCCATATTTTCAATCGCGAGCACCCGCGCCGACAAGGCGTCCGCCCCGAGATTGCCCGCCGACCCGCGAAGGTTGTGGGTGATCGTCCGAAGCTGCGCCCCGTCGCCGCGCTCCACCGCTTCCTCGATCGAGCGGAACCGGGCGGGCGAAAGCACGAGAAACTCCCGGAGAACCTCCAGAAAAAACGGCAGGTCGCCGTCGAATCGGTCCATGGCTCCGGCCAGGTCTATGGGTTGTAACCGTGCGTCGCGCATCGCCGCATCATATCACCGGGCAATAAAATTTTGCCCACCCCCAAAAATAAAGCAATTTTTCTTCAACTTCTGCCGATAATAAGATTCATGGAGAAAGAAGGAACCACCGCACCCCGGTTCGCCGGCAATCCGGTCGCCTTCATCCGGTCACGGCTGTCCGGCAGGATCGATACCGAGCACGAGCAGGCCATCATCCGGCTCGCGATCACTCTGCTCGTCATTCCCTACCTGCTTTTCCTGCTTACCGAAGCAAAATCCGCCGACGAGGGCATCCTCGGAGCCTGTGGCGTCGCCTTCGCGTTTTTCGTATTTTCCCTGTCGATCATCGCAGCCATCATAAACCGCCCGAGTCCATCCCCCATCCGGCGGATCGTCGGCATGATCGGCGACATGGGGGGCACCGCCTACTGCCTGTCCGTCAGCGGGGGCAAACTTGCCCCCCTCTATATCATCTATTTGTGGGTCACCCTCGGCAATGGCTTCCGGTTCGGGCAGCGGTACATGTTCGCCAGCGCCGCGACAAGCGCCGCGACCTTCGTTGGCGTCATTTTCCTGAACGATTACTGGTCGGG
>JANXPS010000063.1 GCA_025357175.1 Deltaproteobacteria bacterium
CCCCGTGTAGTGGAAGCCGGTGTCGAAATGCACCCCTTGCCGGGAAAAGCCGCGCAGCAACGGGGCGGTTCTAGGTGCCGCCTCGACGAGCGCGACGCTGCGGCCGGCCTGCGCGAGCAGCAGGGCGGACGTGAGTCCGGAGGTGCCCCCGCCGATGACGACGAAATCGTGCATCAGGGCGTCACTCGCCGTACTTGAGGACGAGGCACGCGTTGGTGCCTCCGAAGCCCGCGGAGTTGCACAGGACGTTTTCGGGCGCCCGGTCGATCCGCGAGGCCGCGATGTTGAGGCGGGCGGAGAACTCGTCGGGTTCGGAAAAATTGGCGTTTCCCGCGATGAAGCCGTTTCGGGCCATGATCGTGGCGTAGACGGCCTGCGACGCGCCCGACATCCACAGTTCGTGTCCGGTCATCGACTTGATCGAGGAGACGGGGGGCGTCCGGGGCCCGAACACGGCGGATATGTTGCGCGCCTCGGCGGCATCGCCGGCCGGGGTCGAGGTCGCGTGGGCGCAGACGTAATCGATATCCGCGGGCCCGAGGCCGGAAAGGGCGATCGCCTTGCGCATGGCGCGCTGCAATCCTTCCTCGCTCGGGACGGAGATGTGGCTGCCGTCGGACGAGAAGGCGTAGCCGGCGACCTCGCCCAGGATGGCCGCTCCGCGCGCCCGCGCCAGGTCGTACCGCTCCAGGACGAGCGCCGCCGCGCCGCCGCTGGGCACAAGCCCGTCGCGCTGTGCGTCGAAGGGTCGGGATGCCGCGCCGGGGTCGTCGATCCGGGTGGAGAAGGCGCCGAGCGCGTCGAAGCTGCACATCGATTCCCAGTTGATTTCCTGCGCTCCGCCGCAGATGACGCGCTCCTGACGGCCGAAGGCGATGAGGTCGGCCGCCTGGCCGACGGCGTGGCCGCCGCTGGAGCAGGCCGAGCTGATCGTCCAGCAGGCGCCGCGCGTCTTGAGCAGCGTGTTGAGATTCATCGTGACGCACGAGGTCATCGAACGGAAGACGTGGCCGCTGCCGATCAGCCTCGTCTCGCCCCGTTCGCGGAGCAGGTCGACCTGCTCGACCGCGGCGACGCAGCTCGAATCGCAGCCGAAGATGATCCCCGTTTCGTCGTTTTCGATTTCGGGCGGGGAAAGACCGGCTCCCCTGATCGCGTCGTCCGCCGCGGCATAGGCCTGCATGGCGAAATCGGGCATGGTCTTGCACTGTTTTTTCGAGAGGCGTTCCCGCGGATCGAACCCTTCGATCGCGCCGGTCAGCGGGCTGCGAAAGCCCAGCCGCCGCCGGTTTTCATCGAGCACGATGCCCGATCGGCCTGCCCGCAGCGACGCGGCGACCGTCTCGATCGTGTGGCCGAGCACCGAGACGATGCCGATCCCCGTGATGGCGACGCGATGCATCGATTCCCTCACATGTAGGCGCCGCCGTTGACGGCGATCACCTGTCCCGTGATGTAGCTGGCCTTTCCGGAGCAGAGGAAGCCGACGATGCCCGCGACCTCGTCCGGCTGTCCGATGCGCCCCAGGGGGATGAAGGGCAGGATCTTTTCCCTGGGGATCGCGCCGGTCATGTCGGTCTCGATGAAGCCGGGGGACACGGCGTTGACGAGGATGTTCCGTTTGGCGACCTCGAGCGCGAGCGACTTGGTCGCGGCGATGAGGCCGCCCTTCGCCGCGGAATAGTTGGTCTGCCCGCCCATCCCGCTTTGCCCGGAAGTCGAGACGATGTTGACGATCCGGCCCTCGCGTTTTTTCAGCATCGCGAACAGCACGAGCTTCGTGACGAGGAAGAAGCCGCCGAGGTGGACGGAGAGGACGTCGTTCCAGTCGTTCTCGTCCATCATCGCCAGGATCCCGTCCTTCGCGTAACCGGCGTTGTTGACCAGCACGAAGGGCGCCTCGGTTTCGAGCAGCGGTGCGAGCGCTCCCTTGACGGCGGCGGGGTCGGACACGTCGAACGGCAGCAGCGTGCATGCGCGCCCGGTGGCGCGGATCTTTTCGGCCACCGCGTTCGCGGCATCGTGGTCGCTCCGGTAGTTGAGCCAGATGTCGAACCCGTCGTTCGCGAGCGCAAGGGCGATCGCGGCGCCGATTCCCTTGCTGGCGCCGGTAACGAGGGCGATTTTTTGCTGCGGCATGGGGTGTGACTCCGGGGGGAGATGAATAACGGTGTGTGCCCGATTGGTGCGACAGGACATATGTACTCGATAATACTATGTAATTAATTACAAACAGGCAAGCGATTTTCACCCGCCCGGATGGAAAAGGCGATCCGCGCGGGATCCGACGGGCTGACGATAGCACTACGGGCGCGCTTTGCGATATGCTTTCCGGATGCCACGACCCGAACAGCACGTCCCCTGCAATTACTGCGGAATCGACGACGCGTCGCCCGTCGCCTGCCAGAATGGCTATCGCATCGTGCGATGCCGGGGCTGTGGACTCGTTTACGTCGATCCGAGGCCCCCGGCGGAATCGCTCGCCGGCCTGTATGCCGACTACCATGTCCGGGACGGGGGGGACGAGGCGTCGTGGAATCGCCTGATGGCCGGCAATTTTCGCGAGGCGGCGGCGCTGCTCCGGGAGGCCCGCGGCAGCGGGGGGCCGTTGCGGCTTCTCGACGTCGGCTGCGGCTATGGCGGCTTCGTCCGGATGATGCGCGACAACGGCTGGGATGCGGAAGGAATCGACCCGTCTCCCGCCACCGTGGCTTCCGCGGCGAGGATCGGTGCGCCGGTCCGGCTCGGCACGCTGGACGAAGCGGACGGGACGTACGACGCGATCACGCTTTTCTATGTCCTCGAGCATCTCCCGGATCCGTCCACGGCGCTGGGGAAGTTGTCGGGACTGCTGGCCCCCGGCGGCACGCTGCTGATTCGCGTCCCGCACACCGCGCCGATCGTCGCGCTGCTGCGGCCGTTCGGCCTCGACGGCACGCTGTTCGATCCCCCGTACCACCTCTATGATTTTCCCCCGCCGGTCCTGGCCGGAATGCTCCGGAAGGCCGGCTTTGCCGACGTCAGGACATTTCCAGGCGCACCGACGCGTCCCTCGCGCCTGCTGCCGCGCGCCGTCTCGCGCATCGCCGGCTCCGTTGCGGCGGGACTGTTCACGCTGTCCGGCCGCCGGTTCCTGCTGCCCGGCGTGAGCAAGACCACGACGGCCCGAAAAGCCGGATGACCCGGTGATCGAGCGATTCCTGACATGGCTCGGCCGGCGGATAACCGCCCGGCCCACGGCGGTCGCGGCGGTCTCGCTGGCGTTCGCGCTGGCCGGCGCGCTGTCGGTCTCGCGAATGCACGTCAAGACCGACCTGCTCGACGCCTTTCCCGCTGGAAAGCCGTCGCTTGCGGCATTCACGGATTTCGTGCGCGACTTCGGGGCGCTCGACGAGCTGGTGGTCGTCGTGTCCTCGCAAAAGCCCGCGGCCGAACAGTTGATCGCCGCGGCCGAGGCGATCGGCGAGCGGCTTGCCGCCTCGAAGCTGATCGCGTCGGTCGACTACAACGCGATGCGATCCGGATCCGGATCGATGGCGCGAAACTTTCCGGCCTATCTCGACCCGACGGGGGCCGCCCGCCTGTCCGTCCGCCTGACGCCCGAGGGGATCCGGAGGCAGATCCGGCGAAACCGCGAGGCGATCCTTTCCCCGTTCGCCGGGCCGATGGAATCCGGGCTGATCGCCCGCGACCCGCTGGCTCTGCGCGACATCGTGCGCGACAGCGTGAGCCGGGGCCCGGTCCCGAAGGGGCTCGACCTGACGACCGGCTACTACATGGACGCTTCGCAGACGGTGGCGCTCGTCATGGCGCAGCCGCGCGGCGGGTCGAGGGACATGGCGTTCGTCGGCAGGCTCAATCGCGAGGTGGCGCGGATCGTCGCGGAGGCACGGGAGGAAACCGGAGACGCGTCGGTCTCGGTCGGCGTGACGGGCGGATATGCCCGGGCGGCGGAAGCGGCGGCGGCCATCTGGCGCGACATGATCGTTTCGTTCACCACGTCGTTCCTGCTCGTGCTGGGGGCGATCTGGCTGGCCTACCGCCCTTCTCCCGTCGTGCTGGCGGCGTTCACCGCGTCGCTGTTTGCCGCGCTTTCGTGGACGATGCTGCTCGCAAGGCTCCTTTACGGCGATCTCAACATCGTGACGAGCGTCGTCGCGGCCATGCTGATCGGCATGTACGTCGACTACATGATCCAGATCTACGTCCGCTTCGAGGAATGCTTCCGGGCGACGAACGATCGCGGAACGGCGCTCGAAACGACGATGGCGGGCACGGGAAAGGCCGTCGTGACGGGCTCGCTGACCACCGCGGTCTCGTTCCTCGCCATCGTCGTGACCAGCTTTCGCGGCCTGCACGAGCTCGGGCTGGTCGCGGGCTTCGGGGTGCTGCTCTGCCTCGTCGCCTCGCTCGTCCTGATGCCGGCGCTTTTGTCGCTGATCGCCCGCGGGACGCCGTCCCGCATCCTCGCGGGACGCCCCGAGGGGATCCGGGTCGAGTGGGCGGCGCGACTGCTGGAAAAACGCCGCCGCGCCGTCCTCGTCGGTTTCGCGGCGGCGCTGCTGGCAGCGGCGGGGGGCGCGGCGCTCCTCCGGTTCGAGACGGACCTCGATGCGCTCGGCTTGAAGGACAGCCCGGCTATGGCCGTGCAGCGCACCGTCGAGCGGAAATTCGGACGGCAGGGCGAGCCGCTCTTCCTGATCGCGCGCGCACCGGACGACCGGCGCCTCGAGGACGATTTCGACGCGATGGAAAAACTGGGCGCCTCGCTGCGGGCGTCGAAGACGGTGGCCGCGTTTTCGTCGGCCGGCCTCCTGCTGCCGTCACCGTCCTCCCAGAAGGCGGCTTTCGACGCGATCGCCGCCTCCGGCGTCGCGCACCGCTATACCGGAGAGGCGCTCGCCGCGGCCGTCCGGCAGGC
>JANXPS010000065.1 GCA_025357175.1 Deltaproteobacteria bacterium
CCGCAGAGGCCCCGGCCCCTGCCCCTGCCCCTGCTCCGGCCCCTGCTCCCGCACCGGCTCCCGCACCGGCTCCTGCGGCGGCACCCGATGCAGCGCCTGCGGCGGCACCGGCACCGGCACCTGCATCGGCACCCGAAGCGGCCCCTGCTGCGGCACCGGCGCCGGCACCCGAAGCGGTGCCTGCCCCCGCACCGGCGGCTCCTGCGCCGTAACTGGCTCCTTCAGTTTCCCGCATGATACGTACCCTTGGCGCCAGCGTGCGCCAAGGGTACGTTATTTCGATTCAAGAGGGGAGAGGTACGTTGGATAGCATCAAATCGAGGATTATCATGACGGCGGCCGTGTTTTCGGCCGTAACTGTCCTGTTGGCGGGTTGCGGTTCGAAGGGAGTCGTCGACGAGACCGTAGCGACGGTAAACGGCAACAAGATCACGGTGCTGGAGGTCCGGGAGGCGATCGGCATCCCCGGCGGAGTGGTCGCGGCATCCATGTTCGACATCGACCAGAAAAAAAAGGTCATCGACCAGATTGCGGACGCGCGCCTGCTTGCCCAGGAAGCGCGTACGCTCGGGTATGACAACTCCTCCGAATTCAAGGAGGCGGTTCGTGGGGCGGAATCCGGGCTTATCGTCAAGGGGCTTTTCCGGAAAGAACTCGCGGGAATGAGCAAGAAGATCGATGGTGAAATCGAAGCAGGGACGAAGGAACTGATGGCCAAGGACAAGTCCCTCAAGCCGGGCGATGCCCGGAATCGGGCGGGACAAACCGTTTTCGAAGGAAAACTTGCCCAGATCCAGACCGAGATCACGGCCGCAGCCCGAAAGGCCTTCCCCGCCAAGGTCGACCAGGCGACGATCGCCAGGATCGCGAAGGGCGAAGCGGTCCCCGACGACGCCATCATCGGTGAGGCCGGCTCCGAAAAGATGACCTATGCCCAAGCCAAGGGCCTGGTCGAAAAGGCGACCCGCGGCACCCAGCATACCGGCAAGGATTTCATGAAAGACGAAAAAGTACTCGCGAGCGTCGTCAACCAGGATCTCTCGAACCGGTCGTTGCTGGCCTATGCCCAAAAACAGGGTACGGGAAAATCCCCGTCGTTCGAACTCGACCGCTCGTTGCTTGAAAACGCGGTGCTGATCGGGCTCCTGGCCGAAAAAGTCATCTTCAAGGGCGTGACGGTATCCGACAAGGAAATCGAAAACACGTATACCGAGCACAAGGAGATGTTCGCCAAGGAAGGGAAGGTCACTCCGCTCGCCGAAGTTCGCGGGCAGATCTCAGAATTCCTCCTGAACGGTAAAAAGCAGAAAGCTATCGAAGCGTTCCTGGCTCCGCTGAAAGCCAAGGCGAAGGTTACGGTCACGGAGTCGCTGGTTTCGAAGATCTGAAGCACAATTCCATCAACCGGACGGCAATGCCGTCGAATGGAATGAAAAAGGGGGGGCCTTGTGGGGAAACTCGGGAACTGGACGATAGCGCTGGTGCTGCTTCTCGCTTCGAGCGGGGCGGCCTTTCCTGCTGAACCGGTGTTCGAAATCGATGATGCGTGGGGCGGATTCGGAATAGGACGCGAGGCGTTCGACCACCCGGTCGACGTTGTTTCCGATAAAAACGAGAACATGTATATCGTCGATCAGGGCAACAACCGAATCCAGGTCCTTGACCGTCGCGGGAGATTTATCCGTGAATGGGGTGGACGCGGGTTCGGCAAGGGATCGTTCGACGGTCCCACGACTATCGTGATCGACAAGAACACCAATGTCCTTTACGTTCTTGATACCGGCAACAACCGCGTCCAGAAATTCGATCTGAACGGAAAATACCTGCTCGAGTTCGGCAGGCTCGGTTCGGGCCGGGGGGAATTCAACAAGCCTTCCGACCTGACGCTTGACCGGAAAGGCAACGTTCTCGTTGCCGATCCGGGCAATAACCGGGTACAGAGATTCGATCCGACGGGCTCGTTTATCGATGAATGGGGGCGCTTCGCTCCACAGCGGAGGGGCGGCGAACTTGTAAAGCCAGTATCGCTGGCATTTTCCGAAGACGGGTTCGGTTTTCTTTTTGTTCTGGAGGCCGACTGTTCCATCCGGGAAATGGACATGGACGGGTTGTCGGTCGCCGTTTGGCCGATGTTCCAGAAGGGGGAGGGGCTCGTCTGCGGTCCTTCCCGAATTCGGATTGAACCCCGTCGGTATACAGTGTATATTGCCGATACCGTCAACGACCGGCTGGTGCTGTTCAACCGGACGGGCGAGTTGCTGGGCCAACTTCGAAAGGGGCACTCGCCTTTCAAGAAGCCCGCGGGTTTTTTCATAAACGATGTTTTCGGGGAAGATATTCTGGTGGCCGACACCGGAAACAACATAATCCAAAAAGTCAGGAGGACAAAATAAGCATGCGCTTCCTTGCGAAGTCCGGGATGCTCCTCGTCGCAGCGGCAACGGTTCTTTCCGTCTTCGGTAATGTCTGTATTGCCGAGGAAAAAGTGATGACGCCGCTGGGTGGCGGCATCCCCATGATCGAAGGCATCAAGATGCTGGATCTGGGGTCGCCGGCGCCTGATTTCACCCTTAAAGACACCAAAGGCGAGGCTTATCACCTTGCCGACATCAAGGGCAAGAAACCGGTAGTCATCGTGTTCTGGTCCATTTTCTGCGAGCCGTGCCGGGTCGAGATGCCGGTCATCCAGAAACTGGCCGACAAGAACAAGGCGGCCGGCCTCGAGGTGATCTCGGTGGTGCTCGATGGCGAACCGCTCAAGAGCAGCATCGAGGGTTTCATCAAGCAGGAAAACTACACGGTCCGCACGCTTATCGACGAGCTCGACGCGAAAGAGATGTTCAAGGTCGCCGATCCCTACGGCGTCGGCGGCACCCCGACCATCTACATTCTCGATCGTGCCGGAAATGTGTCCCTTGCCAGATCGGGTCGAATCAAGGAAGAGGAACTCGAAAAAGCTATCCAGTCCGTCCTTAAGAAGTGAGGGCATGATGCGGGGCTTTGCGTTCGCCGCCTTTCTCGGCGTTGCGCTGCTCTTGTCGTCCGGACCTGTCCAGGCGGTCAGTCTCGGCGACAAGGCAGCCGCAATAAAAGGCGACGGATTGGACGGAGTCCGTGTCGATCTCGGCGCTTACATCGGCAAGAAGGTCATCCTCCTGAAGTTCGGATCGATCTATTGCTCGACATGCGTGACGTCGCTCGAGGACGTCGCGCGCATCCAGAAAAAATTCAAGCCGTCCGATCTCCAGATCGTTGGAGTCAATCTCGACGTTTACGGATTGGCGAGGGTCAAGCGTTTCTACCGCGGTTACAATTCCATCATCAAGTACCCGTTCATCGTCGACGAAAAGCTGGCCGCCTCCCGTCCGTTCGATATCCAGTCGATCCCGGCGCATGTCGTCATCGACAAGGAAGGTTTTGTCCGCTATATATCGACCGGCGCCTCCCCCGGCGATCTCAAGACGCTGGAAGACGTCATCGGACGCGTCATAAAAGGCGAGTCCGGGGTCGAGAAGCTCATGAAGGAACAGCCGCTGCAGGTGTTCCTGCCTTCCAACTTCTCGAAGACCTTCAAGGACTCCGTTTATGTGGTCGGCACTTCGAGGCCGGGAAGCAAGCTTACATTGTCGCTCAACGGCGGTTCGCAGCAGAATATCACCTCGATGCGGGATCTCTTCTATATCCGCACCCCCCTGGCGCTGGGCTCCAACTACATCGAAGTTCAGGTAGTCGACGAGCAGGGAGGGAAGATCAACCAGGGCATCGTCATCTTTCGCGAACCGAAAATCGGTACGGGAATCGAATCGCCTTTTCCGATCTATTACTTCCATACCGAAAAGAACGAAAGCGCCTGCAAGAAATGCCACGACCTGAACCCTCCCGATACGGGGGCGCAGGGTTTCGCGACCGCAACGCAGTTCTGCCTCGGCTGTCACAAGGAGCTGACGTCCAAAAAGCATGTTCACGGCCCGATTCCGGTCGGCGGATGCGCGCCCTGCCACAACTTCTCCAGCAGGCCGCATCGATACGAGCCGATGGCGTCGGGACAAGACCTCTGTTTCAAGTGTCACGAAGACAAACGGAAAGAACTCGTCAAGACCTTCCTTCATGGCCCCATGTCGGCAGGACTTTGCGTCATTTGTCACAACCCTCACTCGTCCGACGAAAAGTTCACGCTACGGCGATACGTCGGCGATCTTTGCACGATGTGCCATGAGGGGGTCAAGTCCGCCTCATCCCGCAAGGTTGCCCATAAGCCCTTTCTCGAGGGCAATTGCACGGGATGTCACGATGCGCATTCCTCTCTCCGGAACGACGCGTTCCTCAAGACAACGCCCAACGAACTTTGCCTTTCGTGCCACACAAGCCTGACCAACATGACGCATTCGCACCCGTGGGGCGTGCCTCCGAAGGGTGACATGCCTGTAAAGCTCGACAAGCAGGGGAATCTCGCCTGCTTGTCCTGCCACATCGCGCACGCCTCCGACGATGTCAAACTGCTGATCAAGGGTGGCTGCGAAAAATGCCACCCGCCCGGAATGGCGACTCCCTCGGTCCCATTACCCCCCCCCGCGGGAGGTTAAACGCGCGGTGAAAAAAATCTACGGCTCTCTCGGTTTCAAACTCATCATCACATCGATGTTGCTGGCGCTGGTGACCATCAGCCTCGGCGGCGTCATCGTGTTCAAGATCAGCGAAGACGCGATCAAGGTCGATGCCCAAAAGACCGCGCGCGCACTCGCGCGTGAGATCGGTTCGTTCAAGTCCGAGGACGAGGTGGCCGGCAGTCCCGTCCTCGTCGATGCGTTGATCTCGATGAAGGTCGACAAATTCGGCGCCGCGTGGGTGATGGACCGGAACGGATTCCTGATCGCCCATATGGACCCCAAATTCCGGAACATGGTCGATGCGCAGACCTACATCGGCGATACCTACGTAAACCTGAACGTTACCGAGCAACCCATCCAGCAACTGGGCGAAAAGAACATGGTTCACAAAGCCAAGCTGCAGGAATTGCTCGACAAGTTCGACGGCGGTTTCGGCGAGTACACCCTCCTGGGCGACAACAAGATCATCGCCTTCCGCGTCATCAAGGAAAAGGGGTGGCTGGTCGCGGTCGACCAGCCGAAATCGACCGCATATTCCGAACTCGACCGAATCAAGCGGGTGATCATGATCACCTGCGTGGCGATGGCAGTGCTGGTCATGGCGTTCACCTGGTTCGCGATGAGCATAATCATCCGGCCCTATTACAAGGAACAGGAAGAGTCCAATCGCCGACTCGAGATGATGAACCAGGAGCTGGTCGTATCCCGCAAAAAGCTCGAAAAGGCGGGGAACAGCTTGACCCGCCTCTACGACCTCAGCATCGCCATGCAATACTCGGGCTTCCTCGAATCTCATCTTCCCCTGGTTCTCGGAGTCGCCCAGGAGCGTTTCGATGTCGACAGAATCCTCCTGATGATGCCCGACGACGAGGGCAAGACACTCCGTTGCCGCGCCTCGGTCGGAAACGTGTTCGAATCCGAAGAAAAGATCATCGTGCCCCTTTCGGTGCAAGGCGGGGCGATGGCGCGCGTATTCATGACCAAGAAAAGCATCCACATCGATGAATCGGCCGCCGTCCCGTCCGACCTGCGCCTGGTCGCCCCGCAAAGCAATATTCGTTCTCTTCGCTCGAAGTCTTTTGCCGTGTTCCCGCTCTGCACCAAGGACAGGGTCATCGGCGTGCTGGGGGTCGACAACAAGATGAGTCGTCGCCCGCTGACGCCGGACGATGTCGAGGCGATCGAAAACTTCGCCTACAAGATGGCGTCCCTTATCGAAAACACGATCCAGGTCCAGAGCATCCGCAAGGCGGCCCAGGAACTCGAGAATCGCGACCGCCTGACCGGGCTGTTCCATCTCCGCCATGTCAAGGGAGTCGCCGAAGAAATCATCTCGACTGCCGTGCGCGACAAGGTTCCTTTTGCCGCGGGTCTCGTCTACCTTGCCAATTTCAAGGAATACAACGAACTCAACGGATACCAGCGGGGCGACTTCGTGCTCCAGAAGACCGCCGAGCTGCTCAAGGGCCAAGAGGTCATGGGCGTCGTTCCCGCCCGCTGTTTCGGCGCGACGTTCCTCACTCTTTATCCGGGCAAGAACTTCGAGCAGGGGCGGTACCTGGTCGACCAGCTCCTGAAAGATCTCGGCCAATTCGCTTTCTACGGGGAAAAACGGCTATCCGATGGGAGCCTCTCGTTCAAGACCGCCGTCCTCGAATACAATCGGGATTCCGGTTTGAGTTTCGACGAGTTCTTCAGCAAGCTCGAATCGATCGAGACAGACGTTCCGAAGGCCTAGTCCCCCGCTTCGAAAAACGTACGTGAACCGTAAATATGAATCGGGGTAATCAACGTTGTCCAGACCGTCCGCTCCGCCGGCCCGCTTTCTTATTTTCGATTCCGTGGGTGATGCGTGGCCCAAGGTCGCGCTGCCGCAGGTTGCCTTTGCAGGCCGTTCCAACGTCGGCAAATCGTCGCTGCTCAACGCGCTGACCGGCCAGAAGCATCTGGCGCGCACCAGTCGCACGCCCGGGCGGACGAGAGGCATCGTGTTCTTCGAAATCGAAGGGCGATACGCTTTCGCAGACCTTCCGGGATACGGATTCGCCAAGGTGTCGCGTGACGAACGCGACTCCTGGAAAACGCTCCTTGAAGGTTATTTTTCCTCATGCCGGAAACTGCAAAAAGTTTACCTGCTGGTCGATGCGAGGCGGGGCCCCGAGGAAGAGGAACGGATGCTTGCGGAATATCTGTCCGCGGCCGGGGTTCCCTACCGATGGGTGGCCACAAAGGTCGATAAACTCAAGCGGACCGAACTCAAAGGGGCGACCGACAAGTTGTCGGGAACCCCATGGCTCGATGCCGGGGGACCGCCGGCGATGTGCTCGGCCGAAAGCCGAACCGGAATCGATGCTCTCTGGAAAGATATCCGAAGCGCTTTTTCAACTTGAAATTTCCCTCGCAACCGGGTACCCTTATACAGTTTATTTTCGTCCGACGGCACCATCCAAAATTTGCATGACATCTCGGCAGCTCCGCCGGTTTTCCGGCGGGCATGGAGGGTAATCCGTGTTCCCAATCGTTGAAAGCAGAGAAATCGCCAAGAACGTCTTCTTCCAGAAGATCCAGGCTCCTCGGATCGCGAAGAAGCGCAAGGCCGGCCAGTTCCTCATCATCCGGAAGGGTGAGGGGGGCGAGCGGATTCCGCTCACCATCGTCGACTCCGATCCGATCGGGGGAACCGTAACCATCATCTATCAAGTGGTCGGCAAATCGACCGCCGAGCTTTCGAAGATGAAGGCAGGTGAAGAACTGCAGGACGTGGTAGGCCCGCTGGGCCTGGCTACGCATATCGAGAACTTCGGTACCGTGTCTGTGTTTGCGGCGGCATCGGGACGGCCCCGCTGCTCCCGATCGCCACTTCGATCAAGAATGCCGGCAACAAGCTGGTGTCCATCATCGGGGCGCGCAACAAGGAACTGATCATCCTCGAAGACGACATGAAGGCCATTTCCGACGAGTGCATCGTGACGACCGACGACGGATCTTACGCAAAGAAGGGTTTCGTCACCACCGCGCTCCAGGAAATGATCGACGCGAAGGTCAAGATCGACCTGGTCATCGCCATCGGCCCGGTTCCCATGATGCGCGCCGTCTCCGAAGTGACACGTCCCCACGGGCTCAAGACCATGGTGAGTCTCAACCCGATCATGGTCGATGCGACGGGCATGTGCGGTGCCTGCCGCGTCACCGTCGGAGGCGAGGTCAAGTTCGTCTGCGTCGACGGCCCCGAGTTCGACGGCCACCTGGTCGACTTCAAGGAATTGACGATGCGAAATCGGGCCTATCTCCGCGAGGAGAAAGTGTCGATGGAGAAATACGAGCACAAGGATGGCAAGTGCATGGGAGGGTCCAACTGATGGCCGAAATCACGCCCAAACCTCGCCCGAAACCGTTCAGCATCCCGCGGCAGCCGATGCCCGAGCAGCCGCCTTCGGTGCGGGTCAATAATTTCAACGAAGTACCCTACGGTTTCACGGCCGACCTCGCGGTTCTCGAGGCGCAGCGCTGCATTCAGTGCAAGAACCCCGCATGCGTCAAGGGGTGCCCCGTCAGCGTCCAGATCCCCGAGTTCATCGACCTGGTCGCAAAGGGCAAGTTCGCCGAGGCGGCAAAGAAAATCAAGGAAACCAACGCGCTTCCCGCGGTGTGCGGTCGCGTTTGCCCCCAGGAAGAGCAGTGCGAGGCGCCCTGCGTCCTGGGCAAGAAGGGTCAGCCGGTTGCGATCGGCCGTCTCGAGCGGTTCGTTGCCGACTTCGAGCGTGTCACCGGCAACGTCGAGATTCCCAAGCCGGGTTCGCCCACCGGTAAAAAGGTTGCCGTGGTCGGCGGTGGGCCGGCCGGCCTGACGGTCGCGGGCGACCTGGTCGCCTTCGGCCACGACGTCACCATCTTCGAGGCGCTTCACAAGGCCGGCGGCGTG
>JANXPS010000156.1 GCA_025357175.1 Deltaproteobacteria bacterium
CGCTCGGCCTGTCCGACCGCAAGTCGTTCCGGGAGCTGTACCTGAAGCCTGCGCTGGAAGCCGGCCTGATCGAGATGACGATCCCCGGCAAACCGAACAGCCGGTTGCAGAAATATCGCGTCGCCGGAGCGCTGGGCCGGCGCGGGAGCTGATCGCGGCGTTCCGAGGCGGGTGGTCCGCTTCTTGACCTCCGCCGGGCATGGACCCGGCGTTCGAATCCCGAGCCTTCCCCGTTCTACGCCGTCCTGTACCGGTTCTTCGACCGTTTCACCCGCGAGTGTAAACCGGCGTCGAAAGTTGACCCCTATCCGAATTCAATTATGACCCATGGTTACGTCTGGATATCCCTTTGATAACGGGTGGTTTTCCCGAGAAGGGACGGGTGACGATCGGACGCCGATTTTGCTCTTAAGTGGGTCACCTTCCAATTCTGGTTCACACACAATAACCTAGCGTTGACTACTCACAATAATCTAGCTATCATAAGACATAATAACCTAGCGGTAACTGAGGTGTGAACATGGCAACAACACCAGCGCAACGCAGACTTGCTGAAGCACTCGATGTCCTGAAGAAATTGCAGGATGGTGGCAGGACTGCAGTTAAATCAAGTGATCTAACTCGATTACGGCGGGAAAGTCTTGTCAGTAATGGATTCCTGCGACTGATTGTCAAAGGGTGGTACATGCCCTCACGTCCGGGGGAGGACACCGGAGACAGCACACCTTGGTATGCAGCTATGCGTGACTTTATTCATGGGTACTGCGATGAGAGATTTGGGGATCGTTGGCATGTTTCAGCAGCATACTCGCTACTTTTGCACGCCGGCACAACAATCTCGCCACGGCAGGTTGTGATCCATTCGCCACTTGGGAAAAACGGTCTTCTGAAGTTGCCGGACGATTGCTCGATCCTTGATTATAAGGCCAAAGATTTCCCGGCAGCGGTTAAAATACAAACCGTTGATGGAGTCAAAGCTCTTATACTGCCTTTAGCTCTTATCCGTGTGCCGGAAGCATTTTTCGTAACTTATGCCCAGGACGCACAAATTGCGCTGCATCAACTTCGTGATGCGTCTGAACTCAATCGTGAGTTGCTCGAAGGGGGCCATAGTACAGTCGCCGGACGTCTTGCCGGTGCATTGCGGGCATCAGGCCGTAAAGAATTGGCGGATGATGTGCTGGCCACCATGCGGGCTGCAGGGTTTGTGGTCAACGAAACAAATCCATTTAACGTCGCACCGCCAAGCCTGCAATTCACTAGAGCACAATCGCCATACGTTCTTCGTATGCGTTTGATGTGGCAAGCCATGAGGGAAACAGTATTTGCCTGTTTCCCACCAGAACCTGGCATTCCTGCGGATATTGATAAATATATGGAGATTGTTGAGGAGAACTACCAGACGGATGCCTATCACTCTCTATCGATTGAGGGGTACCGTGTCACTGCCGAACTTATTCGGAAAGTTGCTACCGGAAACTGGAATCCCGATGATAATGCTTCTGACGCAGAAGCAAAAAATGCCATGGCCGCTCATGGGTACTGGCTTGCGCATAATGAGGTCAAGGCAACGATCAGAGGCATTCTGACAGGTGCAAACCCTGGTGCTGCATTCCGTTTGGATCACGCTTCATGGTATCGCAACCTTTTCTCACCCAATGTCGATGCCGGTTTTCTCAAGCCTGCGGATCTGGCCGGTTATCGAGCAGACAAGGTATTTATCCGGAACGCATCTCATGTTCCGCCTTCTCAGGAAGCGGTCCGTGACATGATGCCGGAACTGTGCGACCTGCTGGAGGCCGAGTCCAGCTCAGCCGTGCGTGCCGTTCTTGGGCATTTTCTGTTCGTGTACATCCATCCATATTTTGATGGCAATGGTAGATTGGGCCGGTTCCTTATGAATACCATGCTGGCGTCTGGCGGGTATCCGTGGACGGTCATTCGGATTGAACTACGAGCGGACTACATGGCAGCCCTCGAATCGGCGAGTTCACGTGGAGAGATAAAGCCTTTCGCAGAATTTATTGCCAAATCGATGAATGCTCACTGATATACCCACCCTACCTGCCCCCCCGGATTTCGTGCCGATTGCGAACGGGGATTTTCGCGGATAACCTGAATCATCCGATGAGGGTGCCAATTCGAGGGAAACGATTCACCGAATGAAAGAGAGGGGTGACACGATGGGAGATTCCAGCGTGATCGAACTGGTCGTTCAGGGCATGACGTGCGGGCACTGCGTCATGGCCGTTAAAAAAAGTCTTGCCGTTCTGCCCGGCGTCTCGGAGGTCGAGGTGACGCTCGAACCGCCGCGCGCCAGGGTGACGATCGATCCCGACGCGGTCTCGCCCGAGGCGCTGGCCGTTGCAACGGGCAGGGAGGGGTATCCGTCCTCGGTCGCATCCGGCTGAGAAAGATAGCGCCCCGGAAGCCCGGGGGAAGCGCAGCGCATCGTATGTGCGAACGGGGGCGAATCCCCGGAGATTCAAATCGAGGTGTGTCATGTCGATGGGCGCCTGGCTCGCGGTCGTCATTCTCGGAATCGCACTCATCGCAGGAATCGTTATTTCGTTCCCCCCCCTGAGACGCCGTCTGCTCGGCCCGCTGTTGCTGTCGGTTTACCGCCGCCGGATGCCGCCGATGTCGCAGACCGAGCGGGATGCGATCGACGCGGGAACCGTCTGGTGGGAGGGCGATCTGTTTTCCGGCAGGCCCGACTGGGACCGGTTTCTCGCGTTCCCGCCGCCCCGCCTGACGTCCGAAGAGCAGTCCTTCCTCGACAACGAAACCGAGAAGCTGTGCGCGATGGTCGGCGACTGGGATACGGTCCATGTCCGGGGGGACCTTTCCGACGACGCATGGCGCCTGATCAGGGACGGCGGATTTCTCGGCATGATCATCCCGAAAAAATATGGCGGCAAGGAGTTTTCCGCCTTCGCGCATTCGCAGGTCATCATGAAACTGGCGTCCCGCTGCGCGGATGCCGCCGTGACGGTCATGGTTCCCAACTCGCTGGGCCCCGCCGAACTGCTGATCCATTACGGGACCGAGGCGCAGAAAGACCATTACCTGCCGCGTCTCGCGAAAGGGCTGGAGATCCCGTGCTTTGCGCTCACCGGGCCGGATGCCGGCTCGGACGCCGCCTCGATTCCCGATGTCGGGATCGTCTGCAAGGGAACGTGGGAAGGCCGCGAAACGGTCGGCATGCGCGTCTCGTGGGAGAAGCGATATATCACCCTCGCGCCGGTCGCGACGCTGATCGGGCTCGCCTTCCGGCTGCGCGACCCCGATCGCCTCCTTGGCGACCGGGACGATCTCGGGATCACATGCGCCCTGGTTCCGGCCGATACGCCGGGCGTCGAGATCGGCCGGCGGCACGACCCGCTCGGCGCCGCCTTCAAGAACGGCCCGACCCGCGGGAGCGACGTGTTCATGCCGCTTGACAGGATCATCGGCGGGCCGAAGATGGCCGGTGCGGGCTGGCGCATGCTGATGGAGTGCCTGGCGGCGGGCCGGGGAATTTCGCTGCCGTCGACCGCGTGCGGGGGGGCCAAGCTCGCGGTTCGGACCACCGGCGCCTACGCGCGGGTACGGCGGCAGTTTAAGACGCCGATCGGACGATTCGAGGGGATCGAGGAGCCGCTTGCCCGGATGGGGGGCAACCTTTACATGATGGATGCGGCGCGGATCACGACCGCCGCCGCGGTCGGCCTCGGCGAGAAGCCGTCGGTGATTTCCGCGATCTGCAAGCACCACCTGACCGAGCGGGAACGGATCGTCGTGAACGACGCGATGGACATCCAGGGGGGGAAGGCGATCTGCGACGGGCCCGGCAACCTGCTGGGATCGGCATACCGGCATCTTCCGATCGGCATCACCGTCGAAGGGGCAAACATCCTGACGCGCAGCCTCATCATCTTCGGGCAAGGTGCGATCCGCTGCCACCCCTACGTGCTGAAGGAAATGGAAGCGGCGCGCGAGGGCGACCAGACTGCGCTGGACGAGGCGTTTTTCGGCCACCTCCGCCATGTGGCCTCGAACAAGCTTCGGGCCTTCGGAATGGCGCTGACCGGCTCGCGATTCGCCGCCTCGCCCTCGGGCGCTGCAGAGGAAACGCGACGATACTATCGCGACCTGTCGCGCCTCTCGGCCGCGTTCGCCTGGCTTTCCGACGTGTCGATGCTGATTCTCGGGGGGGGATTGAAGCGGCGGGAACGGATATCGGCCCGTCTCGGCGATGCGCTGTCGATGATGTATCTCGCGTCGTGCGCGCTCAAGCATTTCGAGGACGAAGGGCGGCAGGCCGACGATCTGCCGCTGGTGGAATGGTCGGTCCAGGACGCCCTGCATCGGGCTGCCGAAGCGATGCACCTCGCGCTGGCGAACTTCCCGTGGCGGTTCACAGGCATGCTGCTGCGCACGGTGATCTTTCCGCTGGGCCGCCGTTTCCCGCCCCCGTCCGATGCGCTCGGACACCGGGTTGCGAGGTTGCTGATCGCGCCGTGCGCCGCGCGCGACCGGCTGACGGCGGGGATGTACCTGCCGGAATCCGGGGAGGAGCCGCTCTGCCGCCTCGAGGCGGCGTTCGAAGCGGCAGTCGAAGCGGAGCCGGTCGAGACGCGCGTGGACGCTGCCCGGAAAGCCGGCATCGTCCAGGGGCCGGACGAGACGGCGCGGATGCGCGCCGCGATCGAGGCGAAGGTGATCACGGAGGCGGAGGGTGCGTTGATGGGGCGGGCGTCCCGGCTGCGCGCGGGGGTGATCCGGGTAGACGAATTTCCGGGCTGAGCCCGGGCGAGGATTCGGCCGGCTCGGTTCCGGAGATATAGAATTCGTTCCGCACGAAAACGACATTGTCCGGTTTCGGGAAGTCGGCGGCCGGTTTCAATCTCACGGCATGGCGCATGAACCGCTCCCAGATGGGGGCCGCGGCGGCTCCCCCGGTAAAACCTTTTCCCACCGAGCGGGGCTTGTCGTAGCCGACCCAGACACCGGTGATCACCCGGGGCGTATAGCCGATGAACCAGGCATCCCGGTAATCGTCGGTCGTGCCGGTCTTTCCGGCGGCGGGATTCGCCTTGCTGAATTTATCGAGCCCCTTGGCCGTCCCGTATGTCAGGACGTCTTTCAGCATGCTGGTGGTGACGTGGGCGATGGCCGGGGATACGACCCGGGCGGTCACCGGGGGATTCTCGGTCCATGTGCGCCGCTTGCTGTCGTACACGCGGAGGATGACCCTCGCTTCGGGCCGTGCGCCGCCGGCGGCCAGCGGGGCGTAGGCCAGCACCAGGTCGTTCAGGGTGACCTCGCTGGTTCCAAGCGCCAGCGACAGGCCGTTCTCAGCATGCAGCGGGAGCCCCATCCTCCCGGCGAATTCCACGAAGTACGGGACTCCGATGGCGTCCAGCAATTTTACCGCCACGACATTGCTGGAATGGGCCAGCGCCTGCCGGAGGGTCAGCTCGCCGTATCGTTCGCCTCCGAAGTTCAGCGGTTTCCAGCTTCCACCGTTCCCGCCGTCGTAGGTCACCGGAGTGTCGTTCCAGAGGCTGCCGGCCGTGATCCCCTTGTCCAGGGCCGCCGCATAGATCAGCGGCTTGATGGCCGAACCGGGCTGCCGCCTGGCTGAAAAGGCGCGGTCGTAACCGCTTTGGGAAACATCGGTTCCCCCGACCGCCGCCAGGACATCGCCCGTCGATGGATCCAGGCAGAGCAATGCGCCCTGCAGCCCGGGGGAGATGCGCCGGACCCCTTCCCGCAACGACTGTTCGGCCCGTTTCTGCAGGTCGAGGTCGAGGGCGGCGATCACCTCCAGCCCCCCCTGTTCGACGATCTCGGCCCCGTAGCGTTCGATCAGGATGCGGCGGACGTGCGACAGGTAATGCGGGGCCTCTCCTGTCTTTGTGACCGAAGGCGGATGGGCGCGCAGCTGCCTTTTCCTCCGGGGGGTGATCATCTTCAGCTCTTCCATGCGCTTAAGGACCACGTTGCGACGCCCGGTGACCCAGGCCGCTTTCCCGAGGGGATTGTACCGGGACGGATTTTTCTGGACGCCGGCCAGCGTGGCGCATTCGGAGTCGTTCAGTTCCTCTGGGTTCTTGTCGAAATAGAGTCGGGCGGCCTGCGCGATGCCCCAGGCGCCGTTCCCGTAATAGATCTCGTTGAAATACATTTCCAGGATCTGCTTCTTGCCGTATTTCTGCTCGAACTCGATGGCCATCCGGGCTTCATCGATCTTGCGTTCGAGGGTTTTCGCACCGGATAAATACCTGTTCTTGATCAGCTGCTGGGTGA
>JANXPS010000182.1 GCA_025357175.1 Deltaproteobacteria bacterium
GGCCATGACGATCAGCGCCGCGCCGACTCCGAAAAGCGTTTTTCTGCGAATAGTTGTGGTGATAATGCGCCTTCCCCTTCCCCGAATGGTCCCCTCTTATTGTTTCGGCCGGGGTGCGGGAAATCTTGCGTGATTTTGCGATCACGCCATAAAATGTATACTAACAGACGATGATTCCCTATTATTCCCAACCATCCTGGCACATCGCAGGCCCCGTCACCGTCCACGCCTTCGGTCTCATCGTGGCCACCGCGGTGCTCGTCGGCTCGCACCTGGCGATGCGGCGCTGCATCCGGAAAAATCTGTCGCCCGACCTGTGCGCTGATCTTGCATTCTTCACCGTCATTTCCGGATTTGTCGTCGCGCACCTCTACTCCGTCCTGGCATATTTCCCGCGGCAGCTTCTGAGCGATCCGCTGCTCCTTTTCCGGGTGTGGGAAGACATCAGTTCGTTCGGCGGCCTCGTCGGCGGAGTTCTGGGGATTTGGCTATTTCTCCGTTACAAGGCGACGTCACTGGACCGCGCGGCGCGCCTGGCCTACCTCGACGCCATCGCATGGGCGTTCCCGTTCGCCTGGGCAATCGGCCGCCTTGCCTGTACGACCGCCCACGATCATCCGGGCACGGTCACCACGTTCCCGTTGGCGATCTCGCTCGAGAGCGAACAGGCGCGGGGGTTCATCGCAGGTCTGTACAAAGAGGCGGGCCGCTTGTCCGAACTGCCGCCATGGGATCGGCTGGCGACGATGGGATTCCACGATCTCGGATGGTACGAATTTCTTTACACGCTGCTCGTGATCTGCCCGCTGTTTCTGCTGTTTGACCGGAAGGCCCGCCCGGCCGGATTCTTTCCCGTGCTTTTCGTGACGCTTTACATACCGGTGCGATTCGGGTTCGATTTCCTGCGGATCGCCGATGTCCGCTATTTCGGGATGACTCCGGGGCAGTGGGCGGCGCTCGCCGCGATGCCCTTCGTCTTTTGGGCCATGCTCGTCGTTTCCCGTTCAAGGCCCCCTGAAACCGTTCCGGTCGCGGAATGATCCGGGTTTTCCTGGTCGACGACCACGAACTGGTCAGGTCGGGCCTGGGGCGGCTGATGGCCGAAACCGGCGACATCCGGATCAAGGGAAGCGCAGCGAGCGCCGCCGAGGCCTTGCGGAGATTCAACGGCCCTTCGTTTCCGTTCGACGTCGTCCTGCTCGATGTATCGCTGCCCGACGGAAACGGGCTCGACCTGATCCGGTCGCTCCGGGCGCGGGCGGGGGCCGCGATACCCGTGCTCGTGTTGAGCATCCACCCTGAGGAACAATACGCGGTTCGGGCTGTCCGCAAGGGTGCTTCGGGATATTTCCCGAAGGATGGGGCCTTCGAGGCGCTTGCCGCGGCGATTCGGGTCGTCGCATCCGGGTCGAGATACCTGTCCCCGGAGGTAGCCGAGAAACTGGCATCCGAAGTGGTGGAAAATCGCGTGACGCCCGGCCGGCCGGATCTATCCGATCGCGAGTTCGAGGTGATGCGCCGCATCGCCGCCGGACAGCGCTCGAAGGACATCGCCACCGAGATGTCGCTCAACGCGAAAACCGTCGCGACATTCAAGTCGCGCATCTGTCGTAAAACCGGTTTGAGCGGGACCGCCGGGATTGTACGATACGCACTGGAACACGGGATCGGGAGGTGAGCATGCCCGCTTTGGAAAGTGCCGATCCGTCCGAATTGAGCAGGACGCTGCGGGAGTTGCGCAATCTCGCGTCGTCTCAAGAGGCGTCGCGGGAAGCAGAACGAACCGTCATCTCCAGGGAGATCCACGACCTGCTGGGCCAGGATCTGACCGCGCTGAAGCTCGACCTCGCGTGGATGCGGCAGCGGATTCCTCCGGGGCACGACGAATTGGCCCGGAAGATCGAGTCGATGTCGGTGCTGGTCGACTCGACGGCGAAGGCGGTCAGGCGCATCTCCAGGCAGCTTCGTCCGTCCATGCTCGACGATCTCGGGCTCGTCGAGGCGGTTTCGCTTCACCTGCGTGAATTCGAGGAGAGCACCGGCATCGTGTGCGTTCTTCTGCCGCCCGACCGCGAACTGCCCGGGAATCGCGCCATGGCCACCGCGTTTTTCCGGATCCTGCAGGAAGCGCTGTCCAATGCTTCCAGGCACGCCGGGGCCACCCATATCGTAGTCTCCATCGGCTGCGACGACGATACGGGCACGTTGAGTGTCTCCGACGACGGGAGGGGCGTTCTGCCGGAACAGCTCCGGAGCGAAAAAGCGGTCGGACTGATCGGAATCCGCGAAAGGGTGCTCGCGCTCGGCGGCACGGTGTCGGTGAACGGACGGCCCGGCGGGGGGACGACGGTCGAGGTCAAGGTTCCGTGCATCAACGGGGAGGACAGTGGATGTTGAAAATCTGCATCGCGGACGATCACGCGATCGTCCGGAAGGGGCTCAAGCAGATTCTTTCCGAAACGCCCGATCTGGTCGTTTCCGGAGAGGCTGCGACGGGGCAGGAATTGCTCAACCAGGTGGCCAGGAACGACTTCGACGTGGTGCTGCTCGATATCTCGATGCCGGGGCGCAACGGGCTCGACATCTTGAAGGAACTGCGCGCCGAGAAGCCGCGGCTCCCGGTGCTCATCCTGAGCGTATATCCCGAGGAGCAGTATGCCGTCCGGGCGCTCAAGACGGGGGCGGCCGGCTACCTCACCAAGGAAAGCGCGCCCGAGGAGCTGATTGCCGCAATCCGCCGAATCTCGTTGGGGAAGAAATACGTGACCGCATCGCTCGCCGAAAAACTTGCGGCCTATCTCGAGATCGACCTCGAGAAGCCGCCGCACGAGGCGATGTCGAACCGGGAGTTCACCATCTTGTGCCGGATCGGCGCGGGGGAGTCGGTGACCGGGATCGCGAACGAGCTGGGGCTGAGCGTCAAGACCGTCAGCACTTATCGCAGCCGAATTCTGAAGAAGCTCGGGTTGAAGAACAACGCCGAGATCATGAAGTACGCCATCAGGGCGGGCCTTGCCGAATAGGTTCCGGAATGTCTACTCGTCAAGCGCCTTTCTGACGGCTTCGAGCAGCGTGTCGGGGGCAAACGGCTTCTGCAGGAAGGTACAGCCGGGGTCGAGGAACCCCTCGTCGACGATCGCGTCGCCGGTGTAGCCGGAGATATAGACCACCTTCATCCCCGGGAACGATTTCAACAGGCGTGCGGCCAGTTCGACTCCCGTCATTCCCGGCATGACGACATCGGTCACGAGCAGGTCCACCGAGTTTCCGCGCAGTTCGCATGTCGCGGTCGCTTCCTCGGGATCGCCCGCGTTGAAAACGGTATAGCCCGCCTGCATCAGGATTTCGCAAACAAGCCCCCGAACCGTTTCGGAATCGTCGACGACCAGGATCGTTTCTGCGCCGCCGGAGACTTCGGGGGGGGAGGATATGTTTTCCTGCCCGGGCCGGGCAGGCATGGAAGCGGTTGCGTCGGACGCCGGAAAGAATATCTCGAATGTCGTGCCGCGATCGGGGGCGCTGTCGGCCCGGACGATTCCCCCGCTTTGCCGGACGATTCCGTAGACGGTCGAAAGCCCGAGACCGGTTCCCTCGACGGTGTCCTTGGTCGTGAAGAACGGTTCGAAGGCGTGCGAAAGGATTTCCGCCGTCATGCCGATGCCGGTATCGGAGATGACGAGCAGGCCGCAAGCCTTCGACGCGAGTTCGGGAGGAAGCGCGGGGAAGTTCCCCTCACCGGGGGCGAGGTTCAGCGTCGCGAGCGAAAGTCGTCCCCCGCGCGGCATCGCGTCACGGGCGTTGACCGCGAGGTTCATGACGACCTGCTCGATCTGGACCGGATCGGCGAGAACCAGGCACGGTTCCGGAGCGAAACGGATGACCAGATCCACATCGTCCCCGATCAAACGTTGGAGGGTTCCGATCATCCGGTCGATCACGACATTGAGGTCGATGGTCTGCGGGTGAAGCAGCTGCCTGCGGCTGAAGGCGAGCAGTTGCCGGGTAAGCGAGGCGGCGCGTTCGCCCGCCTGAAGGATCGCCATTGCCTGGGGACGGAGGGGACCGTCGTTCGAAAGTCCTTGAAGCATGAGCGCGGCGTATCCGTTGATCGTCGTCAGAAGGTTGTTGAAATCGTGGGCGATCCCTCCGGCCAACCGCCCGACAGCCTCCATTTTGCGAGCCTGGGCGAGCTGTTCCTCGAGCCGTTCCCGCTCGTCATCACCGCGGAGGGTCCGGATGCCGTGCGCGATCTCGTCCGCGAGTTCTTCGAGGAGCCCCGCTTCTTCCGGGTCGAAAGCGTCGGGACCGGTCGCGTAGATGACGAGGACACCGTAGCTTTCACCCGCCGCCGAAAGGGGCAGGGCGATCAGCGACTCGTACCCGCGGAGAAGCGCTTCCTCTCGCCACGGACCGACCAGTGCGTCGGTCCGGATGTCCCGAACGATGACCGGCCTGCCGCTCCGGACGGCATTCCCGCCCGGTCCCCGGCCCCGCTCCTGCCCTTCGGACCACGACATCCGCAGCGTATCGAGATAGCCGTCGGCATGGCCCGATGCGGCGACCGGGCGCACCGTCCGCCGGTCGTCGTGCTCGGCGTAGCCGGCCCAGGCGAAACGGTAGCCGCCCTCGGAAACGATCACGTCGCAAACCTGCTGAAGAAGTCCCGATTCCTTTTCGGCGTCGACGATGGTCCTGGTGCAATTCCGGGTGACGAGGAGCGCCCGGTTGAGTTTCAGGAGCCTATCCTCCGCCTGCTTCCGGACGGTGATGTCGCGGGCGTTGGTGACGACGTATGGAAAACCGCCGTCCTCGCCGGGGACCGGGATCAGGGTGTATTCGAAATACCGCAGGCCCGACGGAGTCGGAAAGGGCATTTCTCCCTTGAAAGCGATTCCGGTGCGCCCGACCTCTTCGCGGTGCGCCTGGAACGGTGCCATGATTTCGGCTGAAAGACCGAAATCCTGCCAGCGGCGGCCGATGACCTCTTCAAGGGGGAGTCCGAGCAGCTCGAGCGCGCTCGAACCGACGTAGACGATACGCCCGTCGGTTCCCGACATGAAGATCGGGTCGGGCGAAACCGACAGGATAGCGTCGAGCGTCCTTGACTGCTGCTCGACCAGCCGCTGAAGTCGACGGTTTTCCTGTTCGATGTCCATGAAGGCCGCCCCCGGGAGATACGGGGATTCTACCTCAAATAATCGCCGGGCGCGGAAGGCTCGATGTCGATTGCATGAAGTCGTTCTCCCGACGTTCATGAAATACCGCATCACGAAATCGTGATCCGCTCTTTTTCGTGTAATATATTTCGTGAATGTTTCCGATAGGTAATTGAAGGCGTTCGCGGGACTACGCCCTTGCCGGAATCCCGATGCCGTCCTTGCGGTTCGGGCGCAAATATTGCTTAGTGTCAAGTCGGGGGATCGGATCGATGAAGAGAACATCCGGGTTCACACTGCTCGAGTTGATGATCGTCGTCGTGATCATCGGCATCGGCTCGATGATTGCCGGCACCAACATGCAGCTTTGGGTCAACAAGGCCAACGCGGGCGGCTTTTTCCGTGAAGCGTTCATGGAGGCCTCGCTCGCGAAAAGCATGGCGTTGTCCACGCGGCGTCAGCATGCGATCCGGATCGACTTCACGGCAAACACCCTCAAGATCATGCAGGGCGAGGCATCCCACGGGTCGACCAGCGCGGGCATGGTCGACGTCCGGGACGGCACGGTGACGGCGCCGGCGGGGTGCAGGATCGACAACGTCCTGACGACCGCGGCGAACGGAACGGTGACTGCGACCTCGACCGGTCCTTTCGATGTCGTGATCAATCCATCCGGAGATCTTTTCCCGCTCGACCAGGTACGCATCCAGATGTCCGGTCCGGACGGACACAAATCGCAGATCCGGATCTATGGCTGGACGGCCAAGACACGGCTCGAGGGGGGCTGGAGCTGACATGGGGCCAGGCAGGTCCTCCAACGCCGGTTTTACCCTCATCGAGGTGCTCGCCGCGCTCAGCATCCTCGCCGTCGGACTGCTGGGCCTGGCACTTCTCCAGATCACCGCCATCAAGGGCAACGCCAACGCGGCCAGCAACACGATTGCGACCGAAGTCGCCCAGGACAAGCTCGAATCTTTCCGGCAGAAGCCATGGGACAACATCATTTCCCAGGCCGATCCAACCGCTTTTGGCGCCAGCACGACCACGATGGATCCCGTCTACTCCGCACTCCCGGTCTCGGCCGGAGACAACGTCACCGTCCGAGGGAAAGTGTTCCAGCGGATTTGGCGGGTCAATAACAATTCCCCCTCGGCCGGCATGAAGGCCATCACGGTCTGGGCATGCTGGCAGGACGACCGGGGCTTCTGGCACAACGTGATGCTCGTGACGCTCAGGACGTCGGTGGGG
>JANXPS010000192.1 GCA_025357175.1 Deltaproteobacteria bacterium
ACGCACGGGCCCGCCCTCGTGGCGCTTGTCGAGGGCATGCCTGCGGGGGTGACTGTCCGGGCATCCGACATCAACCGTGAACTCGCCCGTCGCCAGGTCGGCTACGGGCGGGGCGGACGGATGAAAATCGAACGCGACGAGGTCGAGCTCGTTTCGGGGATCCGCTTCGAGAAAACGCTGGGCGGCCCCGTCGCCATGCTCGTCCGCAATCTCGACTGGCCGAACTGGACCGAAAAGATGGCGCAAACGGGCGAACGCGGGGACGTGCCCCTGGTTCGGACCGCGCGTCCCGGGCACGCCGACCTGTCAGGGGTCCTGAAGCACGGGCACCAAGACGTCCGCAACGTGCTCGAACGGGCCAGCGCACGCGAAACGGCCGCCCGCGTGATGGCCGGCACGCTCGCGAGACTCTTCCTCGAAGCCGTCGGCGTCCGGATCGCGGGACAGGTGCTTTCGATCGGGAATGTGAAGGTTCCGGATGCTGTCGCGGGCGATTCGGCAAAAGCGCTGTCGTCGGACGGCAGCGAATTGCGGATGGCCGATCCCGACGCAGAGCGCAAGGCAAGGCGGCTGATCGACCGGGCCATAAAAGACGGAACAAGCGTCGGTGGGGTGGTCGAGGTGATCGCAACGGGCGTTCCCCCGGGCCTCGGCTCCTTCGTGTCGTGGGATCTGAAGATCGATGGAAGACTGGCGCATGCGCTCATGAGCATCCAGGCGGTCAAAGGAGTCGAGATCGGAGACGGGATGGCCGCCGCCGGCCTTCCCGGAAGCGCGGTCCACGACGAGATATTTCGAGGCAGCCGTCGGGGAAATCCGCTGTTCGACGGATATCTGCTTCCGTTTCACCGCAAGACCAACCGTGCCGGCGGGGTTGAGGGCGGAATGAGCAACGGGGAACCTCTGGTCGTCCGCGCCGCGATGAAGCCGATCCCGACGCAGGCCAAAGCGCTTCGGACGGTCACCGTGGGCGACTGGAAGGCGACGACGGCCCACAAGGAACGGAGCGACGTCTGTGCGGTGCCCGCCTGTTCGGTCGTTGCGGAATCGATGGTCGCGATCGTCCTCGCCGAAGCGTTCCTTGAAAAATTCGGGGGCGATTCGCTGGCCGATATCCAATATAATTACCGGGGTTATCTCGAATCGATCCGCGGACGACGGCCGTGAGCCGTCCCCCCTTCGGCGTCGTCCTGGTCGGCTTCATGGGGGCCGGCAAGACCGTCGTAGGGAAGACGGTCGCCCGCATGACCGGATCCTCGTTCGTCGATCTCGATGCGCTCATCGAGGTCGATGCCGGCATGTCGGTGTCCGAAATATTCCGGACGGTCGGCGAATCCGGCTTTCGTGAAATCGAACGGCGGCTGGTCCGGGAGGCCGTCTCCGTGCCCGGGCGCGTCATCGCGACCGGGGGCGGGGCGTTCATGGATCCCGATAACCGATCGCTGCTCAAGAAGTACGCACCCGTGGTCCACCTTGACGTTGCCCCCGAGACCGTGATCCGACGATTGGGGAAGGACGACCGGAGACCGTTGCTTCGGGGCGAAGACCGTGAAGAAAAGGTTCGTGACCTGATGGCGCTGCGCGGAACCGTTTACGAGGAGGCCGACATCACCATTTCCACCGACAGGAAAAACGTCGCCGAAATAGCCGCGCTGGTCCATCAACTGGCGGTCCGGGCGATGGGCGGCGCGGAATGATTTCCGAAAACATCACCGTTTCCCTCGGGGACCGTTCCTACGACATCTACTTCGGGCCCGACATCTATCCCTTCTTCCAGGAATGGATTTGCCGCTTCTACCCGGGCGGATCCGTTTTCGTCATCACCGACCGGAACGTGTCTTCGATCTACCTCGACGATATCAGGCGCTGGCTTTCCGGAATTCCCCATTCGATCCTCGAACTGGCTCCCGGCGAGGAAAACAAGGGCTTCGAGACCGTCCGCGAGATTTACGGTTTTCTGGCGTCCGGCGGGGCCGAGCGCGATTCGCTGGTGGTTGCGTTCGGGGGGGGCGTCGTGGGCGACCTGGCCGGTTTCGCGGCAGCCACCTGGCTCAGGGGCATCCCGTTCATCCAGGTGCCCACCACCCTGTTGTCGCAGGTCGACAGCAGCGTCGGCGGAAAGACCGGATTCAATCTGCCCGAAGGCAAGAACCTGGTAGGGGCTTTTCACCAGCCACGCGCGGTTTTCGTCGACCACACGTTCCTGCGGACGCTCGATGACCGGAACGTGCTGGCCGGCCTGGCCGAGGTCGTCAAGTGCGCGCTTGCTGGCGATTCCGAAATGTGGGAGCGATTGGTCCACGATGGTCCCCGCTGGAAGGAATTCGGCGGAGCCGACTGGCAATGGCTTACGAAGCGGGCGGTCGCCTTCAAGGCGTTCGTTGTCGAGCAGGACGAGAAGGAGGCCTCCCTTCGCAAGGTGCTCAACCTGGGGCACACCGTGGGGCACGCCTTCGAACAGGCGGCCGGATACGGAAGGTTGCTGCACGGCGAGGCCGTCGCGATGGGAATCTGCTTCGAGGCGATCCTCGGCCGGCGCATGGGGTTCACACCCGCCTCGCTCGAAGAACGGATCTTCACGCTGCTGCTCGATATGGGGTATAGACTCGACGATCTTGAGATCGCGGTGACTTCGCTTGCCACCGCCGTGGGGCAGGACAAGAAACGGACTTCTTCGGATGTCGTGATCCCGTTCGTGACGGAACCCGGCCGCTTCACGCTGGAAAAGGTCCCTCTGGCGCAGTTGAGACGGGAACTTCCCGGGATCCGTGCCGAGATTCGCGAGCGGATGGTTCACCGCGATTCCGGCGGTCCCGGAGACGCCGAACTGATTTCCCGGATCGAGGGGGGCGACAGCAAGGCGGTGGTCGGCGAACTCGAAAGTCGTGTCGCCGCGTCGTCGTGGGATCTCCCGACGCTGTCGCTGCTGGCTGCGGCTTATCGGGGCAACGGCAACCTCTCGGCCGCCCTGGATACCATCAAGGAAGTGCTGGCGCGCAACCCTTCCGACATCCATGCCCAGCGCCAGGCCCGCGACATCGAAGAGGCGATCGCGGGCGGTGGGCCGGCCGGGTCCGAGTCCGCCTCGGGTGCGCTCGAATGCACGCTCATCATCGACGAAGAGGCGTTCGAACTCCGCCCCGCAGACGGTCCCGAACCGGTTTCCGATGCCCCGGCCGAATCCGAAAGCGGTATTGTTGCGGAGGATGAACCCGGGGACGATGAACCCGGGGACGATGAACCGTATTTCGAGGAGGCCGTCGATGAGGCCGTCGAGGACGGGAATGAGCCCGACGGTCCCGTCTCCGAAGAACCGGCGGTCCGGACAGTGACCATGGCAAACCTTTACTGGGAACAGGGCAACCGGGAAACAGCGCTCGGCATCATCGATGGGATCCTGGCGGCCGATCCAGGCAACGATCGGGCTCTCGAATGGAAAGCAACCCACGCAATCGCGCAGCTGCAGTCTGAACAGCCCGAAGAGGGGGCGCTGAACGCCTTCCTCGAACGAATCACCAAGGAGTACGGGCATGGCCTTTCGCGAAATAATTGAGCAGATGCACCAGTTCGATCCGTCCATTCGCGGTGGTGCGCTGGCCGGTACCGACGGACTGACGGTCGAGGAGTGGTATGCCGACGGCGGAGGGTGCGACCTTCCCGCCCTCTGTGCCGAGATGGTCCAGTCTTTCAAGGAGAGCGGCCGCATCGCCCGGGAAAACGGCCTGGGCGAAAGCGAGGAACTGACGCTGTCGACGTCGGGCGGATTCATCTTCCTTTACCGGGTCACCGAAGAATATTTTTTCCTGGTGGTGACCGACCCGGGCGCGATACCGGGCAAGTGGCGGTTCCTTTTGCGACAGGGTGCCCGCCGGGCGAGGGAGTCGCTGTGACCGCGCATTCGCTGTTCCGCATCCAGCAGCGACAGCGTCGTGGGATCTCCCGACGCTGTCGCTGCTG
>JANXPS010000223.1 GCA_025357175.1 Deltaproteobacteria bacterium
GCTGGGAACCGGGTCGAAATAGAAGGGGCTGGGGAAGAATAGGATTCGGGGGTGGAGACGCGGCGGGAGTGCGGGACCACGCCCCGCACCCCCGTTTTAGCCGGATCGTTCTGCCGCCGTTACTGAGCCGCGGGCCACTCCGCGAGGGAAGCGAGTGCCGCCTGGACGCCGTCGAGGTTGCCGCCACCGGCTTGCGCCATATCCTTGCGGCCTCCGCCGCCGCCGCCGACGCAGGCGGCTGCCTTTTTGACGATGTCGTTGGCGGAATATTTCCCGACGAGATCGGGCGTGACGCCGGCGATCAGCGAGCATCGGCCTTCCTGGACGGTGGCGAGCAACAGGAGGCCGCTTTTCAGCTTGCCCTTGACGGCGTCGGCCAGTTCGCGCAGCGCCGCGGCGTCCATCGGCTCGACCAGGGCCGAAATGATCTGGATGCCGCCAGCCTCGGTAGCCTGGCCCAGCAGTTCGCCGACGAAGTCCTTGGCGACGCGACGCTTGGCTTCGGCCAGCTCTTTTTCGAGCGACTTGATCTGGACCGCGAGCTTCTGGACGCGGTCGGGAACGTCTGAGGGGCCGACCTTGAGTTCGCGCGCAAGTCCGTGGAGCAGGTCGGCCTCGGAGCGCAGGTGCAAAAAGGCGCCCGGGCCCGTCATAGCCTCGATGCGGCGGACGCCTGCAGCCAGTGCGGTCTCGGAGGTGATGCGGAAGAGCCCGATCTCGCTGGTGTTGCGCACGTGGGTGCCGCCGCACAGTTCGCGGCTGACGCCCGGGACGGAAACCATGCGGACGACGTCGCCGTACTTGTCGCCAAAGAACGCCATGGCGCCCGCTGCTACCGCGGCGTCGTAGGCCAGATATTCGCCGGTGACGGGCTGCGCGGCGAAGATCGCTTCGTTGACCGCGTCCTCGATCGTCGCGAGCGCCTCGTCGGGGACGCCTTCGAAATGGTTGAAGTCGAAGCGCAGCTTGTCGGGGCTGACGAACGACCCGGCCTGCTTGACGTGCGTCCCCAGGACCTTGCGCATAGCCGCCTGCAGCAGGTGGGTTGCAGTGTGGTTGGCCTGGGTGCGACGGCGAAGCGTTTCGTCGACGAGCAGCCCGACGGCATCGCCCTCGCTGATGGCTCCGCCGAGCAGCTTGACCCGGTGGACGACCAGTTCGGGAGTAGGGCGCCGCGTGGCGGTAATGTCGAACCGGACGCCGTTTTCACCCTTGCCCGTGCCGGTGTCGCCGACCTGTCCGCCCCCCTCTCCGTAGAAAGGAGTGACGTCGGCGACGAGGTCGACCTCGTCGCCCTCGGATGCGGATGTGACGCGGGCCCCTCCCTTGAAGAGTGCTTTCACCTTGCCTGAGGCCGCGATGCGGTCATACCCGACGAACTCGACCGAGAGGCCGGAACCGGCCAGCTCGGTGGCCACGGCGTCGGAAACGCCGACCTCGCCCCCTTTCCAGGAGGCGCGGGACTGGGCGCGCTGCTTTTCCATTTCGGTTTCGAAACCGGCCTCATCGAGCGTGGCGCTGCGTTCGCGGCAGAGGTCTCCGGTGAGGTCGACCGGGAACCCGTAGGTGTCGTACAGCTTGAAGGCGACCTCGCCGGCGAAGACGGTGCGCCCGGACGACTGCATGCGGGAGAACTCGTCCTCGACCATCTTGAGGCCGGCATCGAGTGTTTCGAGGAAACGCTTTTCCTCCTGCACGGTGACCGTGTCGATGAATGAGGCGCTCTGCTCAAGCCCGGGATAGGCCGGGCCGAATTCCTTGACGACCTCGGTGGCGATCTGGTGCAGGAACGGTCCGGTGAATCCGATCTTTTTGCCGTGGCGAAGCGCCCGTCTCATGATGCGGCGAAGGACATAACCGCGGCCTTCGTTGGAGGGGAGCACGCCGTCGGCGATGAGGAAGGCGGTGGCGCGGGCGTGGTCGGCGATGACGCGCATCGATGCGTCGTGCGGCTGCTGGTCGCCATAGAGGCGTCCCGACAGGTGGGCGACCTTTTCGATCAGCGGGCGGAACAGGTCGGTGTCGTAGTTGCTCGTGACGCCCTGGACGACGCCGGCGAGCCGTTCGAGCCCCATGCCGGTGTCGATGCTGGGCTTGGGAAGCGGCGTCTTGACGCCGTGCTCGTCCTGGTTGAACTGCATGAAGACGAGGTTCCAGATCTCGAGGAAGCGGTCGCAGTCGCAGCCGACGCTGCAGCCGGGCTTGCCGCAGCCGACGCCTTCTCCCTGGTCGTAGAGGATCTCGGAGCAGGGGCCGCACGGACCCGTGGGACCCATGGTCCAGAAATTGTCTTTCTCGTCGAAGCGGACGATCTGGGAGGCAGGCAGCCCCATCGTCTTGTGCCAGATGTCGTATGCCTCGTCGTCTTCGCGGAACACCGAGACGGTCATCCGGCTCGCGTCGAGCCCGACCTCTTGGGTCAGGAAGGTCCAGCCGAAATGAATCGCTTCCTTCTTGAAATAGTCGCCGAATGAGAAGTTGCCGAGCATTTCGAACAGCGTGTGGTGGCGCGCCGTGTACCCGACGTTTTCGAGGTCGTTGTGCTTGCCGCTGACGCGGAGGCAACGTTGCGCGGTCGTCACCCGGCGGTGCTCGGGAATCTGCTGACCCAGGAAATAATCTTTGAACTGCACCATGCCCGAGTTGGCGAACAGCAGCGTCGGGTCGTTGCTGGGCAACAGCGACGAACTGGGCATGATCCGGTGGCCGTTCCGCTCGAAAAAGGAAAGGAATGCGCTGCGCAACTGGGCGCCCGTCTGGCTCATCTATGGATCTCCTTGGAGTTCTTCGGTTATTTCGTTTTCGGTCGAACGCCCGCCGATCGCCTTGCGGCACGTCTCGAGGGCAAAGCCGCGAGAGGCCAGGAAGCGGAACGCCTTCGCGGCCCCGTCGCGCCCGGGTGGGATGCCCTCCCGGAATTTCTTGGACAACGCCGACGACGCGGCCACCGTTTCCTCGTCGCCGCCCGACATGACCCGGACCACGTCCTCGATTATTTCCTGGGGGACGAGCCTCCGGCGAAGCGCAATCACGATCTTGGATCGCCCGTAACGGCGGGACTCGCGATAGACGCGGACGAGCCCTTCGCACAGTTTCCGGTCGTCGGCCAACCCCAGTTCGCGCAGCCTGGCGAGCGCGGCTTCGGAATCGGGGCGGGCGAATCCCTTTTCCGAGAGTCGGCGGAGCAACTCGCCTTCGCTGACGGCGCGTCGCGACAGCATGCGCATCGCGACCGCCATAGGGCCGCCGGATGGACCGGCAGAGGCACCCTCTTTATTTTTTAGGCTCTTCCTTGTGGTCAAAGTCGTCCCACGAAGCGTCGGATGTGGAGGATATTCCGCTGAACCGGAGCGAGAAGTCGTCGGGATTGGACGCCTGCCGCATCGCTTCGTCGAACGTGATGAGGCCCTCCTTAAGCAACCCCATCAGCGACTGGTCGAACGTCTGCATGCCGTAGCTGACGAATCCCTGCGAGATCGCCTCGCGGATCTTGCGTGTCTTGTCCTTGTCTTCGATGTATTCGCGGACGCGGGCGGTGTTGATGAGAATTTCGACCGCGGGAACGCGCCCGAGGCCGTCGGCCTTCGGGACGAGCCGCTGAGAGATGACCGCCTTGAGCACCGCGCCGAGCTGCAGCCGGATCTGCTTCTGCTGGAACGGCGGGAAGGCCGACACCACGCGGTGGATCGTCTCGCCGGCGTCGAGCGTATGCAGGGTGGAAAAGACGAGATGTCCGGTCTCGGCGGCGGTCAGCGCGGTTTCGATCGTCTCGAGATCGCGCATCTCGCCGACCAGGATGACGTCGGGATCCTGTCGGAGCGCCGCCTTGAGCGACGCCGCGTAGGACATCGTGTCGACGCCGAGTTCGCGCTGGTTGATGATCGACTTGCTGTCGCGCAGCAGGAACTCGATCGGGTCCTCGATGGTCATGATATGGCAGGAACGGTTCTGGTTGATGTACTCGACCATCGACGCGAGCGTGGTCGACTTGCCACCCGTGGTGCCCGTGCACAGGATGAGGCCCCGGTTTTCGAGGGCGATCTTCTCCATCACCTTGGGCAGGTGCAGATCTTCGAACGTCTTGACGCCGGTGGGGATGAGCCGCATGACCAGGCCGACCGATCCGCGCTGCCGGAAAACGTTGACGCGGAAGCGGCCGAGCCCCGGGACGCTGTAGGCACAGTCGATCTCGAACTGGTTTTCGAACCGTTCGCGTTGCGTCGGCGCAAGGACCAGCGCCAGCATCGCCTCGACGTGCTTGGCGCTGAGCGGTTCCGGCGTCTTGAGCGGCACAAGCTTGCCGTTGATGCG
>JANXPS010000247.1 GCA_025357175.1 Deltaproteobacteria bacterium
CGCTGGCGATCGCCTTCCTGTTTCTGTGCCTCCCGATGCGCGCGGACGCGGAAAGCGTTCCGAGGTGGGAACTGGGCGCCGGCGCAGTCGCCCTCGCCATGCCGGACTATCGGGGCTCGGACCAGACCCGCACCTACCTGCTTCCCTTTCCCTACATCGTGTATCGCCTGGACTGGATCAAGATCGACCGGGAAGGCATCCGCTCGACGCTGTTCGACCGGGAATGGGTCGACCTCACCCTCAGCCTGAGCGCCTCCCCGCCGGTGGACAGCGGGAAGAACCGGGCGCGCGAAGGCATGAGCGACATCAAGCCGATCGTCGAATTCGGACCTTCGCTGAATTTCCACCTGTGGCGCAGGACCGACCGGAAAATCATGATCGATACCCGCCTGCCGCTGCGCGCCTCGTTCACGGCCGAGCGACGCACACGTGAGGCGGGCGAGAACTTTTCCCCGACACTGAACCTCGACCTGAACGGAATCGCCGGACGTCCGTGGCAACTCGGATTCGCAACCGGCCCGATCTTCGCCACCGCCCGCCAGAACAGGTATTACTACGGCGTGTCCGGGAGCGACGCGCGTCCGGACCGGCCGGCATACACGGCCCATGGCGGATACGCAGGCACCCAGTTCCTGGCGGCGGCTTCCCGCCGTTTCGATCACGTCTGGCTTGGGGCATACGCCCGCTACGACACCCTCCGGGGAGCGTCGTTCGAAGACAGCCCCCTTGTCCGCCGCGACCACTACGCCTCGGGCGGCATCGCTGCGGCGTGGATCTTCAGCGAGTCGGCCGAACGGATCGAACGGAATCACTAGCATCTCCCGGCGAAAAGCAAACCGGTTATAATCCGGGGACAATCCGCACAGCGATGGAGAGGACCGGTAAATGGTGAAGGTGTCGACCCGCGGGGATTCGATTTTCCGCGTGCTGGTCCTGTTGTTTCTCGTCCTGGCTATTTATTCCCGGACTTTCCAGTATCCCTTCATCTCGCTGGACGACCCGGACTAAATCGTCGAAAACCCCGCGGTCCGAAACGGCTTGGACTGGAGCGGCATTCACTGGGCATTCACCGAATTCCACGCCGGCAACTGGCACCCCCTGACCTGGATATCCCACATGGCGGACGTCAGTGTTTTCGGCCTGAAAGCGGGCGGCCACCACGCGACGAACGTTCTGCTGCACTGGCTGAACTCCTGCCTCCTTCTTCTGGCGCTGAAAAAAATGACCGGGGAAAAATGGCCGGCCTTTTTCATCGCTGCGCTGTTCGCGGTCCATCCGCTTCACGTCGAGTCCGTGGCATGGGTCGCCGAGCGCAAGGATGTCCTGAGCGGACTGTTCTGCCTCCTGACGATCCTCTTTTACCTGGGGTTCCTCGAGCGAAGGAGCCCGGCCCGGTATATCGCGATGCTGGCCGCATACGCGCTCGGCCTCCTGAGCAAGCCGATGCTCGTCACGCTGCCCTTCGCCCTGATCCTGCTGGATTACTGGCCGCTGGGAAGGATCGCCCGATCGCAACCGGCCGGGCCGCCCCCCGGGGCGTTCGGGACGGTCCTCCTGGAAAAGCTACCGCTTGTCGCGATGGCTGCCGCCGCGTCCGTGGTCACCCTGCTTGCGCAGTCGTCCAAGGGAAAGATGATCGTTCCCCTGGAGCTCTTCCCGCCCGGCGCCCGGATTTCGAACGCCTTCGTTTCCTACCTGCTCTACCTCGAGAAAACCGCCTGGCCATCCTCCCTGTCCATCTTCTATCCCGCCGGCTGGACCTCCTCCGGCGGCGCCGGGTCCGGGCTCCTCGCCTTGGCGGTCCTCGCGTTCGGGGCGATGACCGGGCTGGCGCTTTGGCACCGCCGGAAGCTCCCTTGGCTGCCTGTCGGCTGGTTCTGGTACGTGGGCACGCTGGTGCCGGTGATCGGGCTCGTTCAGGTCGGGGGGCAGTCGATGGCCGACCGGTTACTGGCGAAGCAACGAGGTGCTGTTCCGCCACGGGTTGGCCGTGACGGACAACAACTGGCTATGCCTTCACAGCCTCGGAAACGCCTACGCGGAAAGAGGGGATTACGTCAACGCCGCGGATTGCTACCGGCGTTCCGTCGCGATCAACCCCGCCAATTTCAAGGCGTGGGTGAGTCTCGGGGACGCAAGCGGCCGCCTGGGTCGGGTCGACGAGGCCGAGAGATGTTTCCGGATCGCCATCGAGATGAATCCCGATCTGGCCATGGTCCACTATAACCTCGGAATCCTGCTCTACGAGCAGAACCGGGCGATCGAAGCGCTGCCCCATTTCCTCGAGTACCTGAAGAAATTCCCGTCGGACGCTTTCGCCCAGCAGATGGTGGCGTCGCTTCTGGCCGGGGGACGGCCTTGAGCGACGAGGCGCGTCACGGGGTCGAACCGGAAAAGCTGAAGCCGCCCTTGTCGTCCGCATCGACCCGCACCGTTTCGCCGGTCAGGAAGTCGCCCCGCAGCAGCGCGATCGCCAACGGGTCCTGCAGATGCTTCTGGATCGCGCGCCGCAGCGGCCGGGCGCCGTAGACCGGGTCGTATCCGAGCTCCGCCAGCCGCGCCTTGGCGCCCTCCGTCATCTCGACGCCGATCTTCCGCTCGGCAAGCCGGTCATTGAGTTCCGAAAGCATCAGGTCGACGATGCGGCTGATCTGCTCGCGGCCCAGCGCGTGGAACAGGATGATCTCGTCGAGCCGGTTCAGGAACTCGGGGCGGAAGGTGGTTCTCAGTTCCTCCATCACGCGGTCGCGCACGACCTCTTCCGCGCGTCCGGCCATCTCCTGCATCCAGTGGGAACCGACGTTGGACGTGAGGATCACGACCGTGTTCCGGAAGTCCACCGTGCGGCCTTTCCCGTCGGTCAAGCGCCCGTCCTCGAGCACCTGAAGCAGCGCGTTGAACACGTCGGGATGCGCCTTCTCGATCTCGTCGAACAGGATGACGGCGTAAGGCTTGCGGCGGATCGCCTCGGTCAGCGCCCCCCCTTCCTCGTAGCCGACATACCCCGGCGGCGCCCCGATCATCCGCGCCACCGAGTGTTTTTCCATGTATTCGGACATGTCGAGGCGCACCAACGCGGCCTCGTCGTCAAACAGGAACTGCGCCAGCGCCCGCGCGGTTTCCGTCTTGCCGACGCCGGTCGGCCCCAGGAACAGGAACGAACCCATCGGGCGCCTCGGATCCTTCAAGCCGGATTTCGCGCGCCGCACCGCATTGGCGACGAGCCGCAGCGCATCGTCCTGGCCGACGACCCGCTCTCCCAGCCGCTCTTCCATGTGCAGCAGTTTCTGCACCTCGCCTTCGACCAGCCGTGAAACCGGAATCCCGGTCCAGCGGGCGACGATCCGGGCGATGTCCTCCTCGTCGACCTCTTCCTTGAGCAATCGCCCTTCGAGGGAGCCGTCCGACGCCGCGGCGTCCGCCTCGCGCTGCAGCGCCGGGATCGTGCCGTATTTCAACTCGGACGCCTTGGCCAGATTTCCTTCCCGCTCGGCACGCTGCATGTCGGACAACGCATGCTCGATCTTCTCCTTGATCGCGCGGCCTTTCGCGATCGACTGCTTTTCGCCCTCCCAGCGGACGCGGTACTCCTCGATCCGTTGCGTCAACCCGGCCAGTTCGCCATCGAGCAGCGCGATCCTTTCCCTCGACGCGGGGTCGGTTTCCTTCGAGAGCGCCTGCTTCTCCATCTGGAGCTGCGTCTTGCGCCGCTGCACCTCGTCAAGTTCGGTGGGAACGGAATCGATTTCGATCTTCAGACGCGACGCTGCCTCGTCCATCAGGTCGATCGCCTTGTCGGGCAGGAACCGGTCGGAGATGTACCGATGGGAGAGGGTCGCCGCGGCGATCAGCGCCGCATCCTTGATCCGGACGCCGTGGTGCACCTCGTAGCGCCCTTTGAGTCCCCGCAGGATCGCGATCGTATCCTCGACCGACGGTTCCTCGACCACCACCGGCTGGAACCGGCGCTCGAGCGCGGGATCCTTCTCGACGTATTTCCGGTATTCGTCAATCGTGGTCGCGCCGACGCATCGCAGCTCGCCGCGCGCCAGCGCGGGCTTGAGCATGTTGGACGCATCCATCGCGCCGTCGGCCTTGCCAGCCCCGACGAGAGTGTGCATCTCGTCGATGAACAGGATCACTTTCCCCTCGGCCGCCACGATTTCCTTGAGGACGGCCTTCAGCCGATCCTCGAACTCGCCCCGGTATTTCGCGCCGGCGATCAGAGCCCCCATGTCGAGCGCGAGCACCCGCTTGTCTTTCAGTCCCCCGGGCACGTCGCCGGAAACCACCCTCTGCGCCAGCCCTTCGACGATGGCGGTCTTGCCCACCCCGGGTTCGCCGATCAGCACCGGATTGTTCTTGGTGCGGCGGGAGAGCACCTGGATCGTGCGCCGGATCTCCTCGTCCCTTCCGATGACCGGGTCGAGTTTCTCGCGGCGCGCGCTTTCGGTCAGGTCGACGCAGTACTTGTCGAGCGCCTGGTACTTGGCCTCGGGATTCTCGTCGGTGATCCGCTGCGTGCCCCGGATCGCGGTCAGCGCCGAAAGGAGCGCCTCCCGCGTCACGCCAGCCCTGCGCAGCAGGTCGGACACCTTGCCGGCCTCGAGGCACATGGCCAGGAGGAAATGCTCGGCCGAAAGGTACTCGTCCTTGAACCCGTCGGCCTCGGCCTGCGCCCTTTCGAAAACCGGCTCGAAGCGGGCCGAGAGCCCCCGGTTGACGGCGCCCGACACCTTCGGGAGCAGGGCGAGAAGCGCCTCGGCGTCGGCCAGCAGCCGGCCCGGGCCAACGCCGGTGCGCGTCAGCAGATCGGGGGCCACCCCCCCCTCCTGCCGCAGAAGCGCGACGAACAGATGTTCGGGCTCGACCT
>JANXPS010000265.1 GCA_025357175.1 Deltaproteobacteria bacterium
CCGTGGCGGATGAGCGGCACGTCGTCGTCACAGCGGGGATGGATTGCCAGCCCTGCAACCGGATGGGGTGCGAAGGTTCGGAAAAGTGCCGATGCCTGGACGAGTTGGAACCCGGGACGGTGGTCGATGCGCTGGACCGGCTGTTGACAGCCCATGCCGGCCTATCGTAACAGTTGCTGCCTCGTGTAAAAACAGGCAAGGGGAGAATTTTCAGATGAAAGTCGTCTTCATTACCGCATCGTTCGAGGATGCCCTGAGATCCGCGGAAATACAGGACAACTCGCATTATCCGATGGGGCTGGGCTACCTGCACTCTTTTCTGGAAAGCAAGGGGCACTCCGTCACAACATTGTTCTTGAATGATTACAGTTCTGAGGAATGCGAAAGCATCGCTTACGGAAAACTGGAAGAAATAAAGCCTGATTATGTCGGATTTCAAGTGTTAACCAGCAACAGGGTCTGCAGTTTCAAAATGATGGAACGTATTTATAAAATATACCCGGATACTAAAATTATGGCCGGTGGCATTCACGCGACCATCATGTACAAGCAGATACTTGAGAAGTACCCGTTTTTAACGATCGTTCTGGGAGAGGGAGAATTAACGTTTTCCGAATTGATCGATAAGGGGGAACCGTCAGAAAGCATAGACGGGATCGCCTACAATGATAACGGCAGGATAATTACAACAAGAGAGAGAGAACTGATAGAAGACCTTGATGCATTGCCATTCCCGAAGCATGAAGTGTTTTTTAACGAATCGAGGCGATGCGGTTGTGTTCTTACGAGCAGGGGGTGCCCATTTGCGTGTACTTTCTGCTGCCTGTGTTCAATTACGCAGAGAAAAGTAAGGTTTCGCTCAGTAAAGAATGTCGTAGACGAAATTGAGTTCATGATAAATAAATTCAAGGACATGGAATCCGTTTGGATACACGATGATTCTTTTTTGCTGAATAACAAACGAGTAATAGAATTTTGCGATGAAATCGTCAGGAGAGGGATAAAAAAAGAATTTATTTGTAGCGGAAGAATGAAGCCGTTGAGCAAGGAAATGATCAAGGCAATGGAAGGCGCCGGATTCAAGAACTTTCTTGTTGGCCTTGAAAGTGGTGCCGAAGAGATATTAAGGACGTCAAAGAAGGCAATTAAAAAAGAGGACGCCATAAACGCATTTAAACTATTTGCAAAATCCTCGATAAAAATTCACCCATTCTTGATCATTGGTCTGCCCGGCGAGACCGTTGAGACTATAAAAGAGACTGCCGATTTGTTTCAGACTCTTCAAAAAATCAAATATGTGTTTGTCGGGGAAGACCTGGGGTTGTTGCTTATATATCCCGGGACTGAAGTATACGAAATTGCAAAAAGGAAGGGGTTCATAGACGATAGTTATTGGCTTACGGATAAAGATACCCCAATATACACCGCCGATAATCCTATGGAAACATTGAATGAATTTAAGGAGATATTGATAAGTCATATATCTTTGAACCGGATATTCACAAGGGCCGGATTCGCAGCACAGAAGGATATGATTCCTTTGCTTTTCAGCAATCACGACATGCGAATGAAATTCATAAACATTTTGCTGTCAAAGACGTTCGGGAAAGAAACCAATTCAAGGCTTAAGAAGTTTCTCGGTTTGGACCGGAAAACACGTAAAGCGAGGATGGCCAAGGTAAAGAAAGCGCTCGGGTTCGCCTCTTCCCTGCCGGTCGCTTAGACTTGTATCGCATCTTGATGTCCGCGTTTATCCGCTTTCCCGCCCCCGCACTATCCGCTTGACGGTGCGCTCGATTCTGCGAGGCCAGTTCATCATCGCGGAGTAGGCGGCTCCCAGCTCCAAGGAACGCGGCGTGGCCGCTCCGGCCGAAAGCGCCTCCCGGAAGAAGCGGTCGCGAGTCAGCGTCGGGTCCATCGCGCCAAGTCGTTCGAATTCGTTCGCCAGGTTCCGGTAATTTCTTCGGAGGAACGCACGGCCGGAAGCCGAACGGGGATCGTCTCCCATCGCGTCAAGATAGTAATGCTGGAGTGCGAATACCTCGGGCAGGAACGGACCGTTTGCGCTGGTCTGGCTGTCCTGACCTGGGTGGAGCCGGTATTTGACGAACGGGTCCGATAAAAGCACCGCCCCGCCTGCCCGGGCCGCTTCCATCAGGAACGGCCGGTCGCAGATCTTTCCGTAGATCTCCATTCCGAGCGGTATCCGGCGAAAGACCTCCGTTCTGTAGACGGCAGAGCAGAACGGCAGGCGGAACCCCGAATAGAGCCTGCAGGCGAGCTCGCGCAGCGGGATAAGGCCGCTGTTTCGTTTCCACGAGACATCGGGCCAGTTGCCGGATTCCGGCGCCGCCCCGGCCGTCATCGAGCAGCCGACCAGCGTCGTTTCCGGTTCGGTGCCGATCACCTGCGACACGGCTTCGAGGTAACCTGGGTGAAGCAGGTCGTCGTCGTGGAACACCATGACCCACTCCGACGACGCAGTTCGCCGGATCTCGTCCCAGCAGGCCGCAAAATCGTTTTTCTCCCGCTGCAGCGTCTTGACGCCCCTCGCGCCGAACGGCTCCAATATTTCAGCCGTTTTGTCCGTGCTTCCGTTGTCGACCACCCGGATCGAGGTTGGTGGCCGCGTCTGGGACAGCAGCGTCTCGAGCGTGAGCGGGAGGAAATCGGCACGGTTGTACGTGACGACGACAACCTCGATTTCCGGCGCCAGGCCGCTCAACCGCCGGATCCTTCCCGGACGAGCCGGACGATCCAGTCGGCGAATCCCTCGAAGCTGTGCAGGTCGCCCTCCGCGGTCGCGAGGTAGTCGCGTCCCGCAGCGATGATCGCCACCCCCTCGGTCTCGCCCATCGTCCGCATCCGGGCCGCGATCGCCTCCGGCGAGTCGTAGAGTTTCGCATCGAGGAAGCTCCTCGCAGGCAGGAGCCGTTCAGCGTCCGGCGCGCCCCGGAATACCGGGACGATCCCGGCCACGTAGCAGTCGATCACCTTTTCCTGAATGTAGGAAGGGACCGCGGCGGCCTCGTACGCGATGCCGAACCTGTATCGCCGGACCGTGTCGCGCTTGTCGTCGCAGCGGCCGAGAAACGCCTGGCGGTGCGGCTCGAGGCGCTTCCGCCACCGGGCGGGCAGGTTCGAAAGATCGTCCCAACCCGGCCCGTACACGTCGATCTCCCCGTGTTCCGCCAGGCACTCGACCAGTTCGAGCCGGAGGTCGTGAAGCTGGAGTTCGCGGGCCGCCCGCCAGGTCGGCGACAGCGCCTTCCGGATGCCGTTCCGGATGACCCGCAATGCATCCTTGTGGCTCTGGATCTTCTTGCGGGTCCAGGCGCGCTCGTTCCAGTACTTGTTCGCAGCCACCAGCACGGCGTGCCGCCGCTCCGCCCAGGGAACCAGCGGGGAGATCTCCTCCCGCCAGAAGCAGGGGAAGCGGAGCGGGAGCCAGTCCGTCGCCCTCGTCCCGGACGGTTCGGCAAGGGCGATCGGGCCGATCTGGTGGCGGAACTTCCCCGGGTTCCGCTTGAGCCGGTCGTGCGCGCGATAGTCGATCAGCGGAGACTCGAAAACCGTGAGAACGGCGGGCACCGCCCCCAGCCGGCACAGCTCAAGGCCGTGTTTCGCGCAGAGTTCCTGGACGACGTGTACGTCTCCGACCCGCCACTCGCCCGACCGCACCCGGGCCAGCGCCACGTCCCCGGATGCCGCCTCGACGCCCAGCGTCTCCTCTCGCTCGAAAAGACTGGTGATCCAGGCCGACCCCGGGAAGCGGCGCGACCAGTCGCGGCTGCGGAGCCGGTTTTCGTCGAACTGCTTGATGCCGTTGCAGATGGCGATCTTGACAGGGGGGCTCATCGCACCATCCAGTCGAAGAACTGGTTGAACTCGGCGTCGAGGGCGGCGAGGCTTCCGCCGAACCAGACGCGCGGGGAGAACGTCACGCCGCGGGGGTTGAGCAGGGCGGCGGACAGGCTGAACTGCGAATTGGAGGTCACGAGGCAGTCGGCCCCCCGCATGACGGCGTGGGTCAGGAAGGCGTCCTCGGGCGGAATTTCCCGCCATTCGGAAACCGCGGGCACCTGTTCGCGGAAGGCGTCGAGCGGCACGGCATCGTCGGACGCGAACAGGAATCGCCGGATGCCCAGCAACGCGAGTTTACGGAGGAGGGGGGTGACCTCGCCGTCTCCGACGACGTGGGTCGCGACGTTCAGGTAGTCTCCCCGCCGCAGGTGGACGACCGCGGTCGGGAGGCCGCCGTCGGAAAGCAGCCGCCGCGCTTCCCGCTCGTGGTCTTCGCGGATGGGAAAAGTGGCGGACCAGTCCGTCTTCATGGCGTCCCGGAGGATTGCCGCCCGTTCGAGCGAGCCGTCCTCGAGGCGATGGATCTTGCCAAGCCCGAATCGTCGCGCAAGCCGGGAATTTATCATCGGCGCCATTCCGCCGTACCGCGTCACCGGCAGCCCGTAATAGTCGAGTTCCCACCGGTAGATGGTGATGCCTTCCCCGCGTCCGGCGGGCCTGGGCGTCTGCCGGAAATAACTCGTGTCGCCGGTTGCGCTTTCCGGTCCTTCCTTCAAGCGCAGATGTTCGACGACCACGGCGCTGAAGATCTGCCCCCCCAGTCCGCCTCCGAACCCGACTGCCTTCATGGAGTCGTCTCCCCTTTCATCGAAAGCGTTCTTTCGTAGGCCGCCACGGTCCGCTCGGCGACGCGGTCCCAGCCGCACCCGCGGGCTGTTTGCTGCGCCGCGTCGCCCATGCGGATGCGCGTTTCCGGATCGGCCAGCAGCCCGATCGCGCGGGTGAGCGTCGCATCGTCGTCCGGAGAGGCCGTTACGAAGCCGTTCGCGCCCTCTTCGACCAGGTCCTTCGCCCCCACCATCGGGCTGACGACCACCGGCAGTCCGGCCGCCATCGCCTCGAGCACGACCATGCCGAAGGTGTCGAACCCGGAGAGCATGGCGAACAGGTCGGCAGCCCGGTAGTATCGCTCGAGCCCTCCGGTCACCGTGCCCGCGAAGCGCACCGCGTCCTCCGCGCCGAGCGAGCGTGCGAGTTGCCGGTATTTTTCCTCGTCTCCCCGCCCGACCACGAGCAGCTTGACGCCCGCTTCGGGCCGCTCCCTCCCTGCCTTCGCCACGGCGGAGATGATCGCGCCCAGCCCCTTGACCTCGAAGTTCATCCCGACGAACAGCAGCAGAAACTCCGACTCTCCGATCCCGTGCCGTGCGCGGATCTCGGCGCGACAAGCGCCGCGGTCGGGTGCGCCGAACCGATCCGCATCGACGCCCGGAGGAACGACGGTCCATCGCCCGGGCAACGGATCGCCGTAGGCCTGCCGGAAGGTGTCCATCGCCAGATTCGAAACGGGAAGGAATTCGGTGTCGGCACCGGAAGCCATCATCCGCCGCTCGACCGCGATCTGGGCGTGGTCGAACAGGGATGGACGCTTCCTGCGGATGTCCCGGACCCACCCGGCGTGCGGAACGCAGTGAAGCGAGGCGACATCCGCGCGGAAGATGCGGTCGTGCGAGTGCACCAGGTCGAACGCTTCCCGGCGGATCAGCCGCTTTGCCGACCAGGCAAAGCTCAGCGGCCGCAGGAAACGGGGAAAGCGGATCAGCGGAACCTTGTGGAACATGACGGGAGATCCCTCGGCCGCGCGCCACCGGTTGGCGAACACATGGATCTCGAATCTGCCTGTTTGTGCTATCCGTTCGGTAACTTCCAGGACAAATCGCTCCCCGCCCCCCACCAGCCCGTACTTGGGGACGACGACGGCGACCCGCGGCTTCCGGCGGTTCACCGGGAAACCCGCTGTGCCGTTTTTTCGAGTTCGCGCAGTTTCGCGTATTTCACGAAGACGTGAACGGCTCCGGACACCGCGATCTGAAGCCCTTCGACCCCGTCGAGGAAGCCCGCCTTCAGAAGGAAGGTCTTCACGAACGCGAACGCGGGCCGAAACGTCAGGTCCGAAAGGCGAAAACGACGACCGTTCTCGAACATACGCTGGGCCGAAAGGGCGGAATAGAACTCGATCTTCCGGAAAAGGTCGGATACGCCGGCGAACGAGTAGTGCAGCAGCGGATGGGTCAAATCGCCGCAGCTTCCGTCAACGATCACCCGTTCGTGCACCGGGTCTTCGGAAAAGCGGGCATGCCGGCGGTCGAACAGGCGCACGATCCGGTCCGGAGACCACCCGGAGTGGAGGATGGCCTTGTCGCCGATGAACGTCTTTCTCGGCAACCGGTATCCCGGCAGGGCGGATTCCCCCGAAAGAAGGGCCTGGATCTCGGCGGCCAGCTCGGGGGGCACCCGTTCGTCGCAGTCGATGCTGAGGATCAGGTCATGGGAGGCAAGCTCCACGGCCGCCTGTTTCTGGGGCCCGAACCCTTTCCAGGGGACGTGGTGGACCGCCCTAGTATATTTCAGCGCCTCGCCCACCGTGTTGTCCACGCTCCCGGACTCGACCACGACGATTTCGTCGGCGAAAGCCAGCGACGCGAGGCACTCGCCGATCCTGTGTTCCTCGTTGCGGGCGATCAGGACGGCGGACAGCGGACGCCGGCCGCTCACGGGACGGATTTCGGGGGAATTAGCGGGCGTCATCGGGGGGCTAGACCCCAGGAGGCCGGGCACCCGGCCGCATGCCAGAGGAACAGCTTCCAGTAGACCGCGAGCCGGTTGGTGATTCGCCGGTTTCGGCCTCCCGTGGCGGCCGCCATGACCAGGTGGGCGAGCAGGTCGAGCGTGACCTTGAACATCAGCCCCGCCCGGAGCGCGAATCGACCGGCAGGCCCCCCGTGCTTGCGGAAATAGGTGTAACGGGAGCGGTAATACTCGATTCTTGCGCGCACGTTCACTTTTTCGGCCGTTTTTCCCTGGAGGTGGACGACGGTCGCGCCGGGATGGTGGACGACGCGCCATCCCGCCTCCCGGAATCGCAGGCACCAGTCGGTCTCCTCCATGAAAAAGAAGAAGTCCTCGTCGAGCGGCCCGACCTTCTCGATCGCCTCGCGCCGGACGAACATGCATGCCCCGATGACGGATTCGACCTCGACCGGCCCGGGAAATTCCCGTTCCTTTCCCGGATAGCGCGCGGGAAACAGTTTCCGAAGCAGGCTCTTGTTCCCGAGTTCCGTCAAAAGCGTCGGAAAGTTTGCGATCGAGTTCTGCCTGCTTCCGTCGGCGTTCAGCAGTTGCACTCCGACGACGGCGGCATCGGGCGTCATCTCAAGGTAGTCCTGGACCGTCCTGACCGAGTCCGGGGGGACGATCGTATCCGTATTGAGCAGCATGACGACCGGGCCGGTCGCACGCGCCATCCCGAGGTTCACGGCCTTCCCGAAGCCCAGGTTCTCCCTGTTTCGGATGAGATCCACCCCCGCGAAATCGCTTTCGACCATCTCGGGGCTCCCGTCGGACGAGCCGTTGTCGACGACGAAAACCTCGAGGGGAACCGCGGCGTTCGCAAGAAGGGATTCGAGACAGTTCCGGAGAAGTTCCTTCGTGTTCCAGTTCACGAGGACGACCGAAACCGTCGCGCCGGAATCCACATGATGGAGGAGGGGGACCATAGGGGGGATCATACCAGTCCCGCGGGGATACTCGCCACTTTCCCCCTGAAGATTTCCGGGACTTGCTCCGATAAGCCATTAGTGATTACATTTCTGCATTTGCAGGCAAGAGGTTGACCAAGTGTTCCCTTTCGTAATTATGGCTGCATTCGATCGCCGCTGCATCCGCCCCGGTTGCGTTGCGCTCCTTGCGCCGTACTTTAAAGTACGCCTCAGTCGCGCGCCTTGCCGAGGCGGCGCATCCGCGATCTCGGTGCGTTACGGAAAACCGTTACGTTGCCATAATTACGAAAGGGAACACGTATGAATCCCCCCGGCGATCCACCGAACCAGGAAGGGCGCGAAGATCTGTTGCGGGAGGCCGAGCGACTGATCGAGGCCGGCCGCGAAAAAAGTTCCGAGGAGACGGGACCGGCACGGTCGTTTCTCGTGTTCTCGCTCGGGAAGGAATGGTACGCCCTCGACCTGGCCGGCGTCCGCAAGGTGATCCGCCCCGAGACCTTCGCCCGCGTTCCGGGCGCGATGCCCGAGGTGCTGGGGTTGATGAACAGCCAGGGCGAGGTCTTGTGCATCCTCGACCTCCGGAAGATCCTCGGCATGACGCATGACAATATCCCCACGTCCGACGCCAGGCTGGTCGTCGTCGTCGCGGCGGGCGGCAAGGAGGCGGGTGTCCTGGTCGATACGGTCGACGACGTCTGGGAGATGCCGGCTTCCGCGGTGGCGCCGACGCTCGAGTCGCTCGATCCGGGGCGCGCCAAGATGTTCGAGGGCACGATCGAGCGGGACGGCCGCTTCGTCGGGCTCATCAGCGCCGCGATGTGCCTCAACCCGTGAGAGAGGCCGCATGAACGTGCTCGTCATAGACGACGGGATGACGCTGCGCGGGTACGACTGCCGCGAAGTGGTGCGGGTCGAGGAACCAACCGACCTTTCCGACCTGCCGTTCGTCGTCCACTTCGGACGCGCCGGCGTCAAGCGCGAACTCGGCTGCATGCAGGTGCTCGGCTTCCACACGCTTTCGGCATCCGATATCCGTCCCCTGCCCGCGGTACTCAAGGAACGCATGTCTCAGGACGACATGCCGTGGGCGGTCGGCATCACTCCCAACGGGCTTTGCCTGCTTTACTGAATCGCATACATTTGGCTGGAGGATCATATGAGCGGGGAACGATTCGGAATTGTCGGGCTCGTCGCGGGATGCATGCTGGCGGGTACGGTTGCCCGGCGGCCTCGCATATGAAGGATTCGTCGGTTTCGGCGGTCGAGCTTAAGGGGATGGCAACGAAAATCCGAGACGTCACCGTGATGGTGGGACGGAGCACGCGATGAAATTCAGCGGAATCGGCTGGAGCAGCCTTTCAGGCCGGTTGATGATCACGTTTTCCCTGTTCGTCGTCGGGGTCGTCGTGATCCTCACGATCATGCCTTACATGCTGGTGGTCGACGTGCTTCGCCGGGCGGCTCTCCCGCCCGCGGATGTCGCCGCCCTGCTCGACGTCCTGCGCTCCCGGATGATTGTCGTCGGAGGCGGGGTGATCGTCCTCGCGCTCGCCGCCACCCGGCCGTTCACCCGCCGGATGGTGTCGGGCCTGACGAAGCTGAAGGACATCACCCGCGAGATCTCCCGCGGGGAACTGCGCACTCAGGTGCCGGAAGAAGGGTACGATGAGGTGCGGGCGCTCGCGCGGGACTTCAACCGGATGGCCGACACGCTTCGCACCGTGATCCGGCAGATCCAGGAGGCGGGCGGGAAAATCGGCGATTACTCCTCCGGAATCACGACCGTGATCCAGGAGCAGGCGACTTCCGCATCCCAGCAGGCGGCTTCGCTGGCCCAGGTCACGGCGACGATGGAAGAGCTTTCCCGCACGTCGCACCAGATCGCCGGCAGCGCCGAGGCGGTCAAGTCGAGCGCCGCGGAGACCGCCGAGATGGCGCAGCAGG
>JANXPS010000277.1 GCA_025357175.1 Deltaproteobacteria bacterium
TAGAAGAAGTCGCGCTCGCGCCCGAGCGACTCGGGGTGCGGCTCGATGTAGGCCGATCCCCCGACGCAGAAGCTTTCCCCGAACTCCCGGTTCACGATGCGGATCAGGTCGATGGCGTGCAGCTCGGGGTCGGGCGCGCATGCCGGAGGGGAATCGGCCTTCCGGTCTCCCCGCAGCGCCAGGATGTTCCGGACGCCGATCTCGCGGTAGCCTCGCAGGATGTCGAGCAGCTCGCCCTCGGTCCGGCCGACGCACGTCAGGTGGGGCATGACGGGGAGCCCGGTCGCGTCGATCACCGCCCGGACCACGGCGGTGGTCTCCTCCTCGCGGCCGCTGCCGCCCGCACCGCTCGTCACCGACACGAAGCGCGGCGAGAGCGACGAGAGGTCGCGCAGCGCGGCGAGCAGCATCTCCATTCCCTGGGGCGTCTTCGGGGGGAAGATCTCGAGCGAGGCGCCCGGCCCCGAAAGCATTTTGCAGATCCTAGGCATCCGGCTATCTTATCAAGAAATCAGCAGCCCTGCGGTCTGATGGCCCGATGCCCCCGTCCTGGAACGAGATCAAGTCGCGCGCCGTGGCGTTTTCCCGCGAGTGGGGAAAGGAGTCGTCCGAAGACGCCGAGGCGAAGAGCTTCTGGGACGCCTTCTTCGACGTCTTCGGCGTGACGCGCCGCCGCATCGCCTCGTTCGAGACGCCGGTTACGAAGGGCGACGGCCGCGGCGGCTTCATCGACCTGCTCTGGAAGGGGGTGCTCGTCGTCGAGCACAAGTCGCGCGGCAAGGATCTGGGCCGCGCCTTCCGCCAGGCGCTCGACTATTTTCCCGGCCTGCCCGAGCGCGACCTGCCCCGCTACGTCCTCGTCTCCGACTTCGCCCGCTTCCGTTTGTACGACCTGGAAGAGGCGACCGAGCGCGAATTCCCCATCGCCGACCTCTACCGGAACATCCGCCGCTTCGGCTTCATCGCGGGCTACCAGGTGCGCTCCTTCGGGGCCGAGGATCCGGTCAACGTCAAGGCGGCCGAAAAGCTGGGCAAGCTGCACGACCAGCTCAAGGCGTCCGGCTACGAAGGTCATCCGCTTGAAATCTTCCTCGTCCGCATCCTGTTCTGCCTCTTCGCCGAGGATACCTCCATCTTCTGGCCGCGCCAGTTCGCCGAGTGGTTGAACGTGCGCACCGCCCCCGACGGGAGCGACACGGGCAGCCAGGTCGCGATGCTCTTCGAGACGCTGAACACTTCCGTCGAACGGCGGCAGGCCGCGCTCGACGCGAGTCTCGCCGAGTTCCCTTATGTCAACGGGCGGCTCTTCGAGGAGCGGCTGCCGATGGCCGCGTTCGACCGGCCGATGCGCGAGACGCTGCTCGACTGCGCCGCGCTCGACTGGAGCCGGATCAGCCCGGCGATCTTCGGCTCCCTCTTCCAGTCGATCATGGACCCGAAGGCGCGCCGCAACCTCGGGGCGCACTACACGACCGAGACGAACATCCTCAAGTGCCTGAACCCGCTCTTCCTCGACGGGCTTCGCGCCGAGCTCGAACGGGTCCGCGGGGACCGGAAGCGGTTGCCCGAGTTCCAGAAGAAGCTCGCCTCGCTGCGCATCCTCGACCCGGCGTGCGGCTGCGGCAACTTCCTCGTCGTCGCCTACCGCGAGCTGCGGATGCTCGAGCTGGAAACCATCCGCGAGATCTGGGGCTGGCGGGGCCAAGGCGAGCTCGACGTCACGCAACTGGTGCAGGTCGACGTCGACCAGTTCTTCGGCATCGAGATCGAGGAGTTCCCGGCGCAGATCGCCCAGGTCGCCCTCTGGCTGATGGACCACCAGATGAACATGCGGCTCTCCGAAGAGTTCGGCCAGTACTACGTTCGCCTTCCATTGAAGAAGAGCCCGCGCATCGTCCACGGCAACGCGCTCTCGCTCGACTGGCGCGAGGTCGTCCCGCCGGAGCAGCTTTCGTACATCGTCGGGAATCCGCCGTTCGTGGGCGCCAAGTTCATGAACGAGGGGCAGCGCGCCGAGGTCGGCTTGGTGTTCCGCGGGTCGAAACATGCAGGCCTGCTGGACTACGTAACATGCTGGTACCGGCTGGCGGTCGAGTACATGGTCGGGAATCCGTCGATCCGCGCCGCCTTCGTCTCGACCAACTCGATCGTCCAGGGAGAGCAGCCCGGTGCGCTCTGGCCGGACCTGTTCGCCCGGCGAGTCCACATCCATTTCGCCCATCGAACCTTCCAATGGACCTCTGAAGCACGCAGCAAGGCGGCGGTCCACTGCGTGATCATCGGGTTTGCGCTGCTGGATGCGTCCGAGAAATGGATCTTCGAGTACGAGACACTGAAATCTGAGCCGCGCACCACCCGGGCGGCGAACATCAACCCGTATCTGGTCGATGCTCCGGATGTCGTGCTGTCGAACCGTTCGAGGCCGATTTCTCCCGTACCGGAAATCGGAATCGGCAACAAGCCGATCGACGGCGGAAATTATCTGTTCTCGGGGGAAGAAAAGGCTGCGTTTCTGTCGATGGAACCCGGTGCGGCGCCGTTTTTCCGCCGTTGGCTGGGCGCCGACGAGTTTCTCAACGGATGGGAGCGATGGTGTCTCTGGCTCGGCGATTGCCCGCCCGAACAGCTTCGCCGGATGCCCGAGGCGCTGAAGCGGGTCGAGGCGGTGCGGCAGTTCCGTCTTGCAAGCAAGAGCGCGCCGACCCGGGAGCTTGCGACGACGCCAACGCGATTCCATGTCGAGAACATGCCGGCCGACCCATTCCTGCTCATCCCGAAGGTGTCTTCAGAACGGAGATCGTGGATTCCGATCAGCGCCATGTCTCCGAATACGATGGTCAGCGATCTTGTTTTCGTTTTCCCCCATGCGACTCCGTACCATTTTGGCGTTCTCTCCTCGACGATGCACATGGCGTGGTTGCGTGCGGTGTGCGGACGACTGAAAAGCGACTACCGCTACTCCGCCGGGATCGTTTACAACAACTTCCCCTGGCCGCAAGCCGCCGAGGCGCAGCGGGCCGCGATCGAGGCCGCCAGGGGGTGCAAGGCGCCCGCGCCGCGCATCCGGGGGCGACGCTCGCCGACCTGTACGACCCGCTTGCGATGCCGCCCGATCTGGTCAAGGCGCACGCCGCCCTCGACCGCGCCGTCGACGCGGCCTGCGGAAAGCGGTCGTTCGCCTCCGAGGCCGAGCGCGTCGCCTTCCTGTTCGAACGCTACCGCGAACTGACCGGCGCCCTCCCGGCTCCACCGCCCAAGGCCCCCCGCAAAAGAAAGCATTTGCCGAAGCCGGATTCGAGCGGTAGTATTAGGTAGTCGTAAGGTTGCATTGCGCTTCATGCGATCCAAGGGGGGGGATATCATGGGAATGCCGGTCAAGTTGTCGGACGACCTGGTGAGCGCCGCCCGGACGGAAGCCCGCTCTGCCGACCGGTCGATCACGGGACAGATCGAGCACTGGGCGAAACTCGGCAAGGCGGTCGAGCGGTTCCTCGACGGGTCGGTCGTCCGGTTGCTCAAGATTGATTCGGCGGGGGACTCCGGGATGGATCCGGGAGATGACCTGCGCACCCACGTTCTGGCTGCCTTGGAACGCCTTACGGTTGATCCCGACCGCCAGGCGGCGCATCGCCTGATCGCCGCCGAAGCCCACGCGATTTATGAAACGGACTCCTTGCGGGGGGGGGTGGTCCGGGTAGCGCCCGACGGCAGCCGGACGCCCGGCCGGTTCCGCGGCAAGACCTTCGTCCCGTCAAGGTCCCGCACGGGCAAATAATGAGGGAGGCGCTGTCCGGCACCGCCGCCGCGGTGCTCGATTCAGGCGCGCCGCTGTTGCTCGTCCTCGCCGGCCCGAACGGTGCCGGCAAATCCACTTTTCACGACGCCTTCCTGTCGCAACTGGGTCTTCCGTTCGTCAACGCCGACCGGATTGCACAAGCCATGAATGCCGGGATGTCGAATCCTTCCGGGCCACTCGGGTACGAAGCCGCGGAACTGGCCGAGGCGGAGCGGAAGCTTCTGGTCTCCCAGGGAAAATCGTTCTGCATGGAAACCGACTTCTCCGATCGCCGCGGAGAGAAGCTCCAATTCCTGCGGATGGCGCAGGAGGCCGGCTACGTCGTCATCCTCGTTTATGTCGGGCTCGACGGGTCCGAACTGTCGTTGGGCCGCGTGGTCCAACGGGTTCTCCGGGGCGGACATGACGTGCCGACCGACAAGATCCGGAAGAGATTCCCGAGGTCGTTGCTGAATCTCCATCGGGCGCTTCGGTTCGCCGACCATGCGTTTCTGTTCGACAACAGTTCCGCTTCGGCCCCCTTTCGCCCCGTCGCGGTCTGGGAATCAGGGCGGAAATTGCGAGGCTGGCTTCCGGACCCGGCGTGGGCGATTCCCTCTCGCGGAGTCCGTCCGGTGCGGGAAGATCCCGCCCGGTAACCACTGTAGTCTCATCTCGAATCGCTCGCCGGGTCGCTCGCTACGGATTGGTCCTCGTTCGCAGCGGTCGACTTCGACGAGCGGGAGGCGGGGCGGATGGTTCTGAAGCACGGCCTGCGCGGCGTCGATCCGATCCACCTTTCCTCGGTGCTGATTCTCCGATCCGCGGGAGCGGGGGAAGTGGCGTTCTCGTCGTTCGACGAGCGGCTGAACGCAGCCGCCGCCAGCGAGCGTTTTTCGGTTCTGTCGCCCCCATGACCGGGCTGCTCCTTTTCCCTTGACGCGTGCCGAGGAACATCGCATAATATTTTTCTTTGATTTTGGAACGAGGAAGGTTTATCGACATGCTGAATATCCAGAAGACGACCATGGTTTCAAAAGAAGACATCGAACAGAAGTGGTTCGTGGTCGATGCCGAAGAGATGATCCTGGGACGGCTGGCCACCACGGTGGCGTCCGTACTGCGCGGCAAGCACAAGGCAACCTACACGCCGCATGCCGATACGGGCGATTTCGTGATCGTGGTCAACGCCGAGAAAATCAAGCTCACCGGCAAGAAGATGACCGACAAGGTCTACTACCACCACTCGGGCTACATGGGCGGCCTCAAGGCCACCACGCCCCAGAAGCTGCTCGAGAAGCATCCCGAGCGCATCATCGAGTTCGCGGTGCGCGGCATGCTCCCCAAGACGCGGCTGGGCGACCGGCTCTTCACCAAGCTCAAGGTCTACGCGGGCCCCGAGCATCCTCACCAGGCACAGTGCCCCAAGGCGCTGGCCGTCATCGACTAGGAAGAGGGGACATCGCATCATGATCCAGACCAAGATCTACGCCACGGGCAAGCGCAAGACCGCGATCGCCCGTATTTACGTAAAGCCCGGCACGGGCCGCATCAGCGTCAACGGCCGCGAATTCGAAAATTACTTCCCGGTGCTCGCCCTTCGCTCCACGGCGATCAAGCCGCTGGTGCTCACCGGCAAGGCGCAGCAGGTCGACGTCGAAGTCAACGTCCGCGGCGGCGGCATCTCGGCGCAGGCCGAGTCCATCATGTTCGGCATCGCCAAGGCGCTCCAGATCGAGACGCCCGACCTCCGCACCCAGCTCAAGCGTGCCGGCATGCTCACCCGCGATGCCCGCGTGAAAGAACGGAAGAAGTACGGTCAGCCCGGAGCCCGGAAACGGTTCCAGTTCTCCAAGCGTTAATCCGCGAGGGCATTCCATGCCCCTGCATTCGATTCCTGAAGGGGAAGGCCGGTACACCTGCCTTCCCCTTTCCTTATATCGGGCCGGATATCTCACCACCCTAGGGAGCCGCCAATGACGAAAACCGCCATCTTCGGGGCGACCGGCTACACCGGCTTCGAGTTGCTTCGCCTGCTGCTGTCCCACTCCGGGGCCTCGATCACCGCCGTTTCCTCCGAGCAATACTCCGACCTTCCGCTCGACGAGGCGTTTCCGACCCTCAAGGGGATGCTGCCTGCGGGCGTTTCCTTCGGGAACATGGCGTCGCTCATGGACGGCGATTTCGAGGTCGCATTCCTCGCGCTGCCCCATACGGTGTCCTCCGCGGTTGCCGGGCGACTGCTTGCGCGGGGCGTCAAGGTGGTCGACCTGTCGGCCGACTTCCGCTTCCGCAGCATCGCGCTCTACGAGGACGTCTACAACGTGACGCACAAGAGCCCCGAGCTGGCGAAAACGGCGGTCTACGGCCTTCCCGAGATCTACCGCGCCCCCCTTAAGAAAACGAGACTGGCGGCGGTGCCCGGATGCTTCCCCACCTCGGTCATCCTCGCGCTCTACCCGCTGATCAAGGAGGAGCTGGTCGACCTCAAGGGAATCATCGCCGATTGCAAGACCGGCGTGTCCGGCGGCGGCCGCACCCCTTCCCCCGGGTTCCACTACCCCGAAACCGAGGGCGGCGTGCGGCCCTACGGGCTGCCCGGCCATCGCCACAATCCCGAGATGGACCAGGAACTGTCGCTGGCCGCGGGACACGCCGGTCTTGCAATCGGCGATGATTCCCTTGAGGTCGATCAACCCCTCCTTGATCAGCGGGTAGAGCGCGAGGATAACCGACGTGGGGAAGCATCCGGGCACCGCCGCCAGTCTCGTTTTCTTAAGGGGGGAGCGGTAGATCTCGGGAAGGCCGTAGACCGCCGTTTTCGCCAGCTCGGGGCTCTTGTGCGTCACGTTGTAGACGTCCTCGTAG
>JANXPS010000284.1 GCA_025357175.1 Deltaproteobacteria bacterium
CGAACGGGTGGTGAATCCGGGCTCCATGACCCGGAAACACGGGACATTTCGAGTCGGCGTAGTCGCACAGGGAGATCACATAATCGAAGCCGATCCCCCTGAACTCATCGACGCCCTTGGAATACTGGTGGGAGACATCGACACCCGCCTCTTTCATCACCCGTTCGGCAAGCGGGTGGAGGTAGCAGGGAGCAACGCCCGCCGAATGCGCGTCGATCCGGTCGGATTTCAGTGCCCGCGCCCACCCTTCGGCCATCTGGCTGCGGCACGCATTCGCGGTGCAAAGGAACAGCACCTTCAGTCTTCGGGCCGCCCCCTCGGCTTCCCGCGAGTCCCGCCCGATCCCGGTTGCCCCGATGGGGCGCGCGGGCATCACGGGCATCCTCAGCCACACGAGGGTGGCGCCCCAACCACCGGCCTCGGGCGGCGCAACGGTGAACGAATCGACCCGCGGATGCCGGGACAGCACCGAAGCAACCGTTCGGCGCAATTCCCCCTTCCCCTTGCCGTGGATCAGCCGCACCTGCCGGAACCCGGCCCGGCTCGCCTCGTCGAGATATTCCGCAACAACCGAAGCAACCTCGGATGGCTTGAACGGGTGGAGATCGATCCGGTTCTCGATCGGAATCCTTTGCGGCGGCATTTCGTCGATCGGTGGCTCACTCATGGTGGCATCTTACCGTATCTTCACGAATCCGGTAAGATACCCGCATGTCCCGACGCGTCATCATCGGCACCGCAGGCCACATCGACCACGGCAAGAGCGCCATCGTCCGCGCCCTTACGGGCGTGGATCCCGACCGTCTCAAGGAAGAAAAGGCACGAGGGATCACGATCGAGCTCGGATTCGCCCACATGCAGCTCCCCAGCGGAACCCTCGCCGGAATCGTCGATGTCCCCGGGCACGAACGGTTCGTCCGGACGATGGTCGCCGGTGCCGCAGGGATCGACATCGTGCTTCTGGTCATCGGCATCGACGAGGGCATCAAGCCGCAGACGCGCGAGCACATGGATATTTGCCGCCTGCTCTCGATCCGGCACGGCCTCGTCGTCCTCAACAAGCGCGACCGTGTCGATGACGAATGGGCCCGGCTCCAGCAGGACGAGATACGGGACTTCGTGCGCGGCACCTTCCTCGAAAATGCACCCGTTCTTGAGGTATCCGCGCTCACAGGCCAGGGAATCCCCGAACTGGCCGCCGCCATCGATACGCTGGCCGCGACGATTCCCGGAAAAGACCCTCTCCTCCCGTTCCGGTTGCCGATCGACCGGTCTTTCACGATCAAGGGCTTCGGGACCGTCGTCACGGGCACCGTGGCCGGAGGGTCGATCCGGACGGGTGAGGACGTCGTTATCCAACCGAACGGATCCACGATTCGGGTCCGCGGGTTGCAGGTTCACGGCGAAGGAGCCGAGATCGCGGAGGCCGGCAACCGGGCCGCGATCAACCTTCAGGGCGCGGAAAAGGAAAGCGCCCCGCGCGGGGCCGTGCTGTGCCGACCCGGCGATTTCCGACCGACCCGGTCGATCGAAGCCTCGATCGAGTACCTGCAGCAGGCGCCCAGGCCGATGAAAACACGCGACCGGATCACCTTCCATTCGGGGACGGCCTCTTCACCGGGCCGGATCGTCCTTTATGGACAAACCGAGATCCCGCCGGGCGGCTCGGCCATGGGTCGCATAGAATTATCAGACCCGTTCGTGCTGATGACTGGCGATCACTTCATCCTGCGCGGTTTTGCGCCTCTTGCCAACTTCGGATACACGATCGGCGGGGGCACGGTTCTCGTCCCCTATCCACCCAAACGAAAGGGGACCGTTCGGGTGGTTCCCCCCGTCCTCGATTCGTTGCGTTCGTCTGATTTGTCCACCCGGATCCAGGCTGTCTTGGGAGACGCCTCGATCCCGGGTGCCGAGGATCGCGACATGCCCGTCATTTGCGGCGCGAACCTGAGGGACATCCGAAAGGAACTCGACAGACTCGCCGGAGCAGGGAAGATCATTCGAGATAAATTCGCGAACGGATACCGGTATTGGCATTCGTCTGCCGTGGAGGAATCGCGACACCTGCTGGTCGCTTCGCTGGGCGCCCTCCATTCGAGGATGCCGGAGCGGGAAGGCTTCTCGTTGGAAACCATCGTCACCGGCACGAACCGTTCGGTCGAACCCGCGATAGCGATCCTTGCCTTGACGTCCGATTCCGGCGTGGAACGTCAGGGCGACCTGTACTTTTTGCCGGATAAGCGACCCCGTTCGGTCGAATTGACCACACCCCTCGCCCAATCGCTCGAGGAGGCGGTCCGCCGGTCGGGACTGGCGGCCCCCTCTCTCACGGAACTGGCCAATGCCGGGGGGCGCGAGGTTGAGAGACGCCTGTTCGAAAGGACGGTCGAGGGACTCGTCCGGGAAGGCCGGATCATCAAGATCAAGGAGATGTACTTCGACCCCGCGTCGGTCGGTGCGCTGAAGGATCAGCTGACGGCCTACCTGGTGCGGAAAGGGGAGATCACCGTGCCCGAATTCAAGGAAATGACAGGACTTTCCCGAAAACATGTCATCCCCCTGATCGAATATTTCGACCTGATCAAATGGACCCTGCGGGTGGGAGAGAAACGGATTCTCAGGAAAGCTCAGTAACGGCTATAGAAATCTGTCTTCACGCGATCGATGGACCGCTCCGAACAACACCCCGGATGCGAACCCGGCAAGGCTCCCCCAAATGGAAAGCGGGGTCGGGTCGCCGATCCGGAGCAGCAAACCCGTCATGCCCCCGATCTCGGGATTGGCCATCAACGTGCCCAGCGCCCAGAAGCAGGCAAACATGTAGGCAGGCGCACTGACGATCCGCCCCATTCCGTACATCGTGATCGAAACGTCCGGGAAATAAACGAGGTAGGCACCCAGAACCGCCGCGACCGCGCCCGCGGATCCCAGCGCAACCGGGGCACCGATTCGTCCGGCCATCATGTGTGCAACACCCGCCGTTACGGCGCCTAAGATGTATAATCCCGCGAACGGTACCGATCCGGTCCGTTCTTCGACCGGTCGGCCAAGGACGAACAGGAACATCATACCGGCACCCAGGGGGAGAAACCCGCCCGGTAGAAACGGGTAGGCAAGCAAGGCACTGATCGAACCGCCGGTCACGCCGGTGCCGGATGGCAGGCCGCCCGCCCCCCAGGGCAATCGGCAGGATGCCCCCCCGAGTGCCGATAGGATCAGCATTATCAGGGGAATGGCGAGAAACGTCCATGTGGCGGTCGGGAACGACCGGATTCCCGCTGCTCCCGAGGACAACGGAACGACGACGGGGAGCGCCAGCGACGGATTCGCTCCGGTCCCCGAATTTCCGTTGCCGAGATATTTCAGGTCGAGGCTCTTTTTCATCTCGGCCGCCATCGATTCGCCCATGGCGGCGTACCGGGCGGCGTTAAGCCGTGTGAACGCAAACCGTTCGCTCAACTTTGTGGCGGATTCCCTCGGAACCAGAAAGCCCCTGCAGGCGGAGCAGACGATCACGGGAACCCCGGTCGCCTGGTAATCGATCGCCGAGAGGACCGATTCGCACCGCGGGCATCGAAGCGACGCGGCCAGGGCGTGCATTCCCGCCATGGGTGCCCAGGGGGCGGGCGGAGATGGCCCAGCTTTCCCCTGTTCGACGAAGGTCAACCGGCCTTCGGTCAACTCCCGGATCTCGCCGGGATCGAACCAGATCGCGCCGCAAGTCTCGCAGCGATCGATCTCCTTCCCGCCCGATTCGACCGGGTGCATCGAGGATATTTTGCAGAAATGGCAGCGCATCGATTCATCCTACCTCAAAAGGAACCAATGAAAAGGCCCCGGAATTTCGCCTTCCGGGGCCTTTTCAAGATCGATATCGGGCTTCGGTTTTGCTACATCAGGAGCGACAGCACCGACTGTTCGGCCATCGTAAGGACTGCACCGGGAATCATCCCCAGGACCAGCACGACGGCGGCGCAGGCACACAGCGCAAGGGCGTAGCCAAATGGCGGCGTGTGGGGCGTCACGACCTCTCCCTCGGGCGTCATGAAGTACATGTAGACGACGATCCGGAGATAATAATAGATCGAGGCAGCGCTGTTCAGCACGCCCAGGATCGCCAGCCAGATGTATCCGTTTTTAACGGCCGCGCTGAAAAGGTAGAACTTGCCGATGAAGCCGCCGGTGGGCGGAATGCCCGCCAAGGAAACGAGGAACAGCGTCAGGAGGGCGCCGAGGACCGGATACTTGAATCCGATGCCCCTGAGGTTATGGATGTCGTAGCCGTCGTCTTCTTTTTGCGAGATCAGCATCAGCACCCCGAAGGCGCCGATGTTCATGAATGCGTAAACGAGCAGATAAAAAAGCGCCGCCTGGCTACCCAGAAGATCGCCTGCAACCAAACCGACCATGATATAGCCCGCATGGGCGATCGACGAGTAGGCCAAGATGCGCTTGACGTTGTTTTGACCGAGCGCGGAAATGTTGCCGACCGTCATCGTCAGCACTGCAAGCACCCAGAGGACGGGGCCGATGGCCGGTGACACGCCCGGGAAAAGCAGCATCGCGACACGGACAAGCGCGGCGAATGCCGCGGCCTTCACCGCAGCCGACATGAATGCCGTCACCAGCGTCGGCGCGCCTTCATATGCGTCGGGCGTCCACATGTGGAACGGAAACAGCGATACCTTGAATGCGAACCCGACCAGCAGCAGACCCATGCCTGCGAGAAACAGCGAACTGCCGGCCATTCCACCGCCGACCGACATGTAAACGAGGACCGGGATTTTGGTCGTCCCGGTTGCCGCGTAGATCAGCGCCATCCCGTAGAGCATGAATGCGGCGCCGAACGCGCCGAGCAGGAAATATTTGAGCGCCCCCTCGATCGCGGTCATCCGGCTGCGCTGGAAACCCACCAGCACATAGATCGGAATCGAAAGCGTTTCGAGGCCCAGGAAGATCGTCATGAGGTCGGTGCCCTTGGCCATGATCAGCATGCCGGTCGTGGACATCAGGATGAGCGAGTAGAATTCGCCCTTCTGGGTGCCTGCCCGTTCGGACCATCCGGTCGCCATCAGCAGAACCAGCGCGCACGCCGAAAGAACGACCGTGGAGAAGAACATGCCGAAACCGTCCGAGGTGATCATGCCGGAGAAACCGACGATCCGGGAGGAGCCGAGAAGGTAGACTTCGCCGAGGGCGGCCAGCACGCCTGCAAGACTCAACCAGCAAAGCAGCCATTTGCCGTCTTCAGCCAGGAAGAGGTCGGCCATGAGCACGGTGATGGCCGTACACACCAGAATGGCCTCGGGCGCGATGCTTGCGATGCCCTGCATCACCTGGGAACTATCGAAGGGAATCGCTATCATCCGCTTGTCTCACTTCCTCACGTCGAAATATCGGGCCAGCAACGTCTCTCCCGCGGGCGATGCGGCGAGCGCCGACTGGTGTTTCGCATGGATCTGCTGGACGTAAGCGTTCACCGTGGCGTCCATCTTGCGAAGGAACGGGTCGGGGTAGACGCCGATCCAGAAAATGAACAGCACGAGCGGCGCCATATAGGCGATCTCGCGGAAATTCATGTCGGTCAGGTGCAGCTTGTGGGCGTTGGTGAGTTTCCCGAACAGGACCCGCTGGCACATCCAGAGCATGTAGACCGCCGCGAAGATCACGCCGCTGGCGGCAAAGACGACCGCGATCGGCGAGGTCTTGAACGCGCCGAGCATGATGAGGAACTCACCGACGAAGCCGTTCAAGCCAGGAAGGCCGATCGACGAGAACGTGACGAGCATGAACGTCAGCGTGAAGAGCGGAACGATCTTGGCGATCCCGCCGAAATCGGAGATCTGCCGGGTGTGGGACCGTTCGTAGATGATGCCGACGCCGAGGAAGAGCGCGCCGGTGGAAATGCCGTGGTTGATCATCTGGAGGATTCCGCCCTCGATGCCCTGGAGGTTGAGGGCGAAGAGGCCGAGCATGACGAAGCCGAGGTGCGAGACCGAGGAGTAGGCGACCAGCTTCTTGATGTCTTTCTGGACCATCGCCACGAGCGCCCCGTAGATGATCCCGATGACGGCCAGCCCGGTGACGAAAGGCATCAGGTCGAAGGTCGCGACCGGAAAGAGCGGCATCGCGAGGCGGAGGAAGCCGTAGGTTCCCATCTTGAGGAGAACGGCGGCCAGGATGACCGACCCGGCGGTCGGTGCCTCGACGTGCGCATCGGGCAGCCATGTATGGAACGGAAACATCGGAACCTTGAATGCGAACGCAAGCCCGAAGGCGAGGAACATCCAGAACTGCATCTTGACCGGAATATTGAGGTTGTACAGCGCCGACAGTTCGGTCGTGTAGACGCCGGTCACCTTGTAGTTGTAGAAGTAGAGCGCGAGGATCGCGACCAGCATCAGCACGGATCCGACGAAAGTGTATATGAAGAACTTGACCGCGGCATAAATGCGCCGCTCGCCGCCCCAGACGCCGATGAGGAAGTACATCGGGATCAGGACCAGTTCCCAGAAGATGTAGAAAAGGAACAGGTCGATCGCGAGGAAGACACCGACCATTCCGACCTCGAGCAGCAGCATGAAGATCATGAATTCCTTCACGTGCTTCTCGACTGCCGCATAGGTGGAGAGAATGGCGATCGGCATGATGAAGGTGGTCAGCATGAGCAACCACAGCGAAATTCCGTCGACGCCCACGTTGTAGCCGATGCCGAACTGCGGGATCCAGGGAACCTTCTGGGTGAACTGCATCGCCGCCGTGGCGCCGTCGAAATTCAGCAGCACCGGCACCGACAGGACAAACTCGACCAGCGTCACCAGCAGCGTGAAATGCTTGATCGCCCGCCCGTTCTCCTTCGGAAGAAAAAAGAGGACGAAAGCGCCCGCCAGCGGCAGGAATATCAGTATCGTCAGGATATTCGACATCAGGTTCGGACTTGCCGTCATCGGTTCACGCTCCGGGGGACTTCCATGCGTTGCGTAGGGACATGGGAACAACCAAGCTGCCGGGATCGCGCCCGGATTTGGGTCAGGTTTTGGCGTAACGATTGAGCCAAACCGGAGGCGTAGCCGGAGACTACGTCGAGGATTTGGCGATTGAGGCACGCCAAAAGATGGCCCGAAGAGGGGATGCGAGATGGCAGATTGGTTGTTCCCATGTCCCTTATCGCCAGATCAGGTAGCCGACGATGAACACGGCACCCAGCAATATCGAGAATGCGTAGTTGCCCACCACGCCGGTCTGAATCTTTCGCGTTTCGTCGCCTGCGCTGCGCACCGTCTTCGCGACACCGTTGACGATGGCGTCGATGAATTGCACGTCGAACATCTGCCAGAGCCATATCGACCAGTCGACGATGCGGCGGATGATGAGCCACTCGTAAAGTTCGTCGACGAAATACTTGTTGTAGACCAGGCGATACAGGTTCGGGTTTCCCTCCGCGATCTTGGCCGGCTTTTCGGGACGGACCATGTAGAGGTAGTAGGCGATGGCGATCCCGAAAAGGGCGACCGCAACCGAGGCGCCCATCAGGATGAACTCCATCGGGTCGTGGTGCGCCATGGCGCCGTGGCCGATCGCCTCTGTCGCCGCCTCGGCGGCCTTGTGCCCGCCCTCGAAGATCGGCTCGAGCCACTTCTCGAAGTAATTCGAGCCGCCGAGCGCCGCGGGAATGCCGAGCCAGCCGCCGCAGATCGACAGTGCGGCGAGCACCATCAGCGGGATGGTCATGCTGAAGGGCGACTCGTGGACATGCTTTTCGACTTCCTTGTCCATCCGGGAGGCGCCGAAGAAGGTCAGGAAGATCAGGCGGAACATGTAGAAGGCGGTGGTTCCCGCCGCAACGGCCGCGACGGCCCACAGGAAGGGGCTGCCGTGGTCGGAGGAGAATGCCCGCCACAGGATTTCGTCTTTCGAGAAGAAGCCCGCGAGGCCCGGAATGCCGGCGATGGCGAGCGTCCCGATGAACATGGTCCAGAAGGTGATCGGGGTGTGCTTCCGCAGCGAACCCATCTTCATCATGTCCTGTTCGCCGGACATGGCATGGATGACCGAACCGGAGCCGAGGAACAGGAGCGCCTTGAAGAAGGCATGCGTCATGAGGTGGAATATGCCGGCGCCGAACGCCCCGACGCCGCAGGCCAGGAACATGTAGCCGAGCTGCGAGACGGTCGAGTACGCCAGGACACGCTTGATGTCCTTCTGGCAGATACCCATCGAGGCGGCAAAGATCGCAGTCGCCGCACCGATGACAGCCACGGTCCCCATGGTGAAAGGCGCGAGCATGAAGAGCGCGTTGGATCGGGCGACCATGTAGACGCCCGCGGTGACCATCGTGGCCGCGTGGATGAGCGCGGAGACCGGCGTGGGGCCCTCCATCGCATCGGGAAGCCACACATACAGCGGGATCTGCGCGGACTTGCCGGTGGCACCGACGAACATGAGCAGGGTGATCGCGGTTGCCAGGCCGGTGGTCAATATCCCGGAGTGCTGCAGGCTCGGAATCTTGGCCATGACGTCGGTGTAGTTGAGCGTTCCGAAGTTCCAGAAGACGAGGAACATCGCGAGCAGGAAGCCGAAGTCGCCGACACGGTTGACGACGAACGCCTTCTTGCCGGCCGTTGATGCGCTGTCCTTTTCGTACCAGAAACCGATGAGCAGGTAGGAGCACAAGCCCACGCCTTCCCAGCCGACGAACATGAGCAGGTAGCTGGAGCCGAGCACCAGCGTGAGCATCGAGAACATGAACAGGTTGAGGTAGAAGAAGAAGCGGGCGAACGCCGGCTCGTGCGACATGTAGCCGACGGAATAGACGTGGATCAGGAAGCCGACGCCGGTGACGACCAGGATCATCACCGAGGAAAGCGGGTCAAGCTGCAGGGCGACCGACACGGACAGGCCGCCGGCCTGGATCCAGGGGAAAAGGGTCTGCACCACGGTGCGCGCCTCGGCCGGCATCCGGGTCAGCTGGAGGACCGAGAGGACTGCGACGACGAAGGCGGCGAAAATCATGCCCGGCGCGATGAAGGCAACCAGCTTTCGATAGGCGGGCGTCTCGTGGTGCCCGCCGTGCGCGTCGCCATGCCCGCCGTGGTCGTCGTGCCCGTGGCCATCGGCCGGCAGCAGCAGCGGACGCTCGGCGACGAGGGCGATGATCCCGTTGAGGACCACGCCGGCCAGCGGGAACGCGAGGATCAGCCAGAGGTATTCGTGGATGTTGCTCAGGGCACTCACCATTTCAGCACGCTCAGCTCGGTTATATCGATCGTTTCCTTGAGTCGGTAGATCGCGATCAGGATCGAGAGGCCCACGGCCGCCTCGGCCGCCGCCACCGTCATGACCATGAATGCGAAGATGCCGCCCGTGGGATCGCCCATGTAGGAACCGACGGCGACGAACGCCACATTGACCCCGTTAAGCATCAGTTCGACGCTCATCAGGATGATGAGGGCGTTCTTGCGCGCCACGACGCCGATCGCGCCGATGGCGAACAGGATGCCCGAGAGAATCAGGTATGCGGAAGGTCCCATCATCGTTTCGAATCCCCGTCAGATCTTCTTTTTCGCTAGAACAGTCGCGCCGACGACTGCGGCGAGCAGCAGAACGGAAGTCACCTCGAACGCGAAGAGATAGTCGGTGAACAGCGCGTGACCGACGGCCTCGACCGACCCGACTTCGCCGACCGCCGTGGCGGGTGCGGAGAAGTTGCGGGAGGCGAGGCCGCCTTCGATCATCAGCAGGCCGGCGGCCACCACCCCGAGCAATCGGTATACGGTCGGTTTCTCGATCGGCAGGCGGTTTTCAGGCACGTTGATCAGCATGATGACGAAGATGAAGAGAACGACGACCGCCCCGGCGTATACGATCACCTGGATCGCCGCCAGGAAGTGCGCCTGGCGAAGGACGAAGAGCGCCGCCACGGCGAAAAGGGACATGATCAGCGAGAGCGCGGCGGACATCGGGTTCTTGCGGGTGACCACCAACAAGGCGCCTCCCACGGCGATGGCACCGAACAGGGTGAACAGAATGGGTTCCATGTCGGCCTATTTCTCCAGGAGATCGTCGATCGGGAAAACGAGTTTGTCACGGCGATCGTCGGGCGGCGTGAACCAGCCGGTGTCCATGCGGATGGCGTCGCAAGGGCACGCCTCGACGCACAATCCGCAGAATACGCAACGCAAATGATCGATGTCGAAACTGACCGGTACCTTCTCGACGTCCGGATTAGGCGATTCGCCGGCCACGATGGTGATGCACTTGGCGGGGCAGGCTGTCTGGCAGCAGTAGCAGGCGACGCAGCGGGGCGTCCCGTCTTCGCGCTTCATCAGCCGGTGCTTGCCGCGATAGCGAGGCGGCATCGTGCGCCGTTCCTCGGGATATTCGTAGGTGTATATGTTTTCCTGGTGAACGATGTTGCGGAGCAGGTGCCCCATCGTCAGACCAAGCCCCTTGACGATCTCGACGAGATAGAGCCCCTCGCCGAACGACATCTTCTCGGGGCGGGATACTTTCTTGATTCCGATGGTCATGATCGTTAGAACCTGCCTCGATCGATCAGGAGCAGGATCAGCCCCGTCACGAAGATGTTTGCGAGCGAGAGCGGCAACAGGACTTTCCAGCCCAGGCGCATGACCTGGTCATAACGGAAGCGGGGCACGGTCCAGCGGACCCAGATGAAGAGCCAGGCGAAGAAGAACAGTTTCGCGAGGAACGCCCCGATCCGGAGTACGAGCACCAGCGCCGAGGGAACCGAGGCCCAGAGGTGACCGGGCGTGCCGAAACCCTGGTCGGTCAGGAACGGGACCTGCCAGCCGCCGAAAAACAGCGTGGCGATGACGGCGGAACCGACCACCATGTGGACATATTCGGCCATGAAGAACATCGAAAACTTGAACGAGGCGTACTCGGTGTGGAAACCCGCGACCAGTTCGGACTCGCCTTCGGG
>JANXPS010000306.1 GCA_025357175.1 Deltaproteobacteria bacterium
CTGCCTTCGCCGGACCGCTTCCTGGGGTACGTGCAGATCGGCATGGGGTTGTTCGCGCTGGCGACGCTGCCCGTCTACGGTTTGACGTTCAACCTCATGAAGGCGGGCATCCGGAAGCTGCCGGCGACGGTCCCCGGATACTTCCTGTTCAACCTGATGAGCCACGCCCTCGCCCTTCTCGTGATGCTGCCGGCCACTTTCTGCGCCGGCATGGTCCTTCCGCTGGTGACCGGTTCGCTGCTCCGGACCGGCTACGGCGAGCGGAGCATCGGGCAGGTCTACACCTGGAACACCATCGGCGCGGTCGCGGGCGTCTTCCTCGGCGTTCACGTCGGCTTTCCCTACCTCGGACTGAAGGGCATCATCGGCGGCGGCGCCATCCTCGACATCTCGGTCGGCCTGGGACTGCTGTGGGCGCTCCGACCGGCCGGCGAACCGCGGTGGAAACTGCCGGCCCTGACGGCGGCTGCGTTGCTCCTGCCCGCGGCCGCGCTCCTGCTTTTCGGGATCGACGCGCGCAAGATGGCTTCCGCCGTCTACCGCACCGGCGAACTGATCTCCGCCGCCGACGGCAAGATCCTTTTCCAGGCGGACGGCAAGACGGCGACCGTCACCGTCACCGAGGACAACACCGGAACGATCACCCTGCGGACCAACGGGAAGCCGGACGCGGCCGTCATGAGGGGGCAGGCGCACTCCCTGGACGAGTCGACGATGACGCTCCTGGGCATTCTCCCCACCGCGCTCAATCCGGGCGCCCGATCGGCCGCGAACATCGGCCTGGGCGCCGGAACCACGACGCACGGCCTCCTGCTCTCCCCGTACCTCCGCGAGGTGGATACGATCGAGATCGAACCCGAGGTCCTGAGGGCCGCAAGGCTGCTGGAACGCCCCGCCTGCAAGACCTTCACCGATCCCCGAAGCCATATCCACATCGACGATGCCAGGAACTTCTTTTCCTCGGGCAACCGCCGGTACGACCTCATTGTCTCGGAACCGTCCAACCCCTGGGTCAGCGGCGTTTCCGACCTGTTCACCGTCGAATTCTATCGTCAGGTCCGGCATCACCTGACCCCGGACGGCATCTTCACGCAATGGCTGCACCTGTACGAACTCGACGTGGACCTCATCGTGTCGGTACTCAAGCCGATCGAGATGAACTTCGACGACTACGTGGTGTACGCGACCAACGATTTCGACATCCTCATCGCGGCCCGGAACGGCACCCCGGTCCCGGCGCCCGACCCCGGATACCTTCGGATCCCCGAGGTGGCGGAAGCCTTGAAAGGCGTGTCGATCCGCTCTCCGCAAGATCTCGCCATCCGGAAGATCGGGAACCGGAAGACGCTGGCCGGGCTCCTCCATCGCTCCGGGGTGATTCCCAACTCGGACTACCGGCCGATACTTGACGAAGGGAGCGCAAGGGCCCGCTTCCTGCGGACCCGGATATGGGAGTTCGGCGGATACAGCTATGCGCCGCTTCCGGCCTATCAGTTCCTTTCCGGCGAATTCCGGAACTTCGGCCGGACCGACATCACGCCGGCGTACGAATTCCAGGGGTCGCTCTACGCCAGCCGGGCCGGGATACTGCGCGACGCCTATCTCTCGGGAAGACCCGACTCGCGCTTCGCCGAACTACCCGAACAGCTTTCACGCGACACCGTCACCGTGGGGCGCATGTTCTTCGGCCCGGGCGATCCCGGCAGCGAAGCCCAGCGGTTCGAGGCGCTCTACAACGTCGGATCGCTGCTGACCAGCTTCCTCGATTCCGGCGAGCTTGCCACTGTCTGGGCCAAGCTCGAATCCGGACCGGGGGCGGACAAGCTGACCGCCCGGGAAAGAGACTGGATTGCGGTGCTGAAGTCGATCGGGAGGCGCGACGGGAAGGAAATGGCCCGCCTTGCGCAACTCTGGCTCATGCGCCACGCGGGAACGGATCAGTTGGCCGACCAGTATCTCGTGCTGGCGGGATCGCTCGGGGCGACGGCATCCGGCGACGAGGGCACCCGTCGGGGCATGGCGACGCTGCTGTGGGACGACAAGGTCGTGCGGGATCCCGAGGCCCGCTTCCTGAGAAGCCTCATCGGGCCTTAGGCGAACGCTTTTCCTGTTCGGAAACGGCCATGGCCAGGTTGTTCCGGGCTCCCGGATAATCCGGTTTAAGCCTCAGCGCCTCCCGGAAATACGAGACAGCCTCCGGATACGCCCCTCTTCTTGCCATGAGTGCTCCGAGGCTGTTGTTGGCCTCGGCGGCAACCTCCGGCCCGAGCCGGATCGCCTCCCGGAGACTTGCGGCCGCCTCGTCGTCATTCCCCATGGAAGACAGCGCCCTCCCAAGGTAGTAGTGCGCCTCCGCATAGTCGGGCCGGTAGCGGATCGCTTCCCTGTACTGTGCGACGGCCTCCCCGAACTTCCCGGTTTCCCACAACGCGATCCCGAGGTCTGTGTGCGCTTCGGCGAAATCGGGCTGCAGCCTTATCGCCCACCCGAGATGGAAAACCGCCTCCTCGAACTTTCCCGCCTTCGAAAGCGCCGACCCGAGGTTGTCGCGCAATTCGGGGACGGCCGGCATGATCCTCGTCGCCTCCCTGAAGAAGGCGATCGCCTCGTTGTCCCTTCCGGCCTCGGCGGCCAGCGTTCCCAACCCGTTGAGGGCGGCCCAGTTGTCGCTTGTGACGTCGAGCGCCCGCGTGAACAACGCCGTCGAGTCGCGCCAATGGCGTACCTGGATCCCCGCGCATACGGCCAGCGCCGCGAGCCACGCGACGGCCGCAGCCGCGAGGAACGGCCTCGCGCCGTTCCGGTTCCACGCCAGTTCCCCGATTCCCCACGCTGCGATGATCGAGAGGCCGACCAGGGGAATGTACATGTACCGGTCGGCCATCGCCTGGCCGCCCACCTGGACCAGTCCCGCCACAGGCACCAGCGTACCGAGGAACCAGAACCAGCCCGCGGGCAGCCATCCCCGGCTCCGCCCCCGGGCGAGGACCCACGCGGTCACGGCAAGCAGCAATGCCCCCGCCAGACCCGCCCTCCACAAATCGAGGCGAACGCCCGGATGCGGGTAAAACGCCGCCAGCCCCGAAGGCCACACGAATTCCCGCAGGTAGCCCGCATACGCGACCAGGGCATTCCCGGCGCGTAACCACAGCGGATAGGCCTCCATGGGAACGATCGCTCCCCCCCCCTTCTGGGCCCGGGCGGTGATCACGCAGGAAGCGGCGGACAGGATCATCAGGGGAATCTTTTCGAGAATGATTTTCCGGGGCAGCCCGGAAGCGTGAACTCCGCCGGACGCAGCGGGCCGCAACAGTCGTCCAAGCGGCCAGTAATCGAGAAGCAGGAGCACGAACGGCAGCGTCACCAGCATCGGCTTGGCCAAGAGTCCGAGGGCCGCCAGCAGGAAGAGCGGCAGGTATCGCCGGATGCCGGGCCGCTCGCAATACCGGGCGTACGCCCCGATCGCAAGCAGGAAAAAGAACGCGCTCAGAAGGTCCTTGCGCTCCGAAATCCAGGCGACCGATTCCACGTGAAGCGGATGCACCGCGAACAGGGCGGCCGCCAGCCCGCTCTCCCACGTATTCCCCGTCAATCGCCTCAAAACGTGGAACAGCAGCCAGCTGTCGAGGGCATGCAGCAGCAGGTTGACCAGGTGATGCCGGCCCGCGTCCATCCCGAAGAGGGAAACGTCGGCCATGTGGGAAAGCCACGTCACCGGGTGCCAGTTCGCGGCGTGGAAGGTGCTGAAACTCCATCGGATTCCTTCGAGCGTCAGCCCTTTCGCAACGGTCGGATTGCCGGGGACATAGAGGGGATCATCGAATGCGACGAACGGATAGCCACCCGTTTTCCAGTAAACGGCGACCACCATCCCCATGAGGAGGAAGGCGGCAAGCCGTTCTGTCGGGCGACCGGGCTTTGGCATCTTTAACGATCGCCCGGCGCCCCGTGGGGCTGATTCTCAGGTCGACAGCATTCCTTTCCCTGGAGGTGCAGGTGGTGCATGGGCATCAACACCAGGAACGGGACGAGCATCAGGAGGAGTCTCCGCTCCCAGAACATCCCCAGGAGCAGGACGGACCCCAGCATGGCGAGAAGGACTGCCGACAGGTTGCGAAGAAGATCGTCCATCCGCTTCCAGTACAGCGCGACGGACGCAGGCACCCCGACGCAGAGAAGGCAGGTCAGGCCGTTCAGCTGCGGAGACCAGTCGAACCATTGCGTGACCAGGAACTTCAGATTTCCAAGCAGTCGAAACGTTCCCTTCCTTGCGAATTCCGGGTTCGTCTGGAACACCATCTCCCGGACGAGCAGCGCATGGCGAAGAAACAGGATCGTCGCGGCGCCCGCCGTGAGCAATCCGATTCCCAGCAGGAAACGCCTCGGCCTCCGAAGCCGAAGGGAGAACAGGTTGAGACGGCCTCCCTCCAGGAGCGTCGTGGCATCCAGCGCCATCCAGAGCGGGATGAAGAGGGCCGACTCGCGATTGAAGAGCGCCGGAAGGAACAGCAGGGAGAAATAACGATCCCCCGCCCCCCGAAAGACTCCGGCCAGAAAGAGGGTGAATACCGTCACGTCCACGTAGTCCCAGGGATAGGGCGGCAACGTGTCGGAAAGCGCGATGCATGCGAAGGAGAACAGGATCAGGTATCTCGCAACGAGTACCGGATCGCGCGTCAAGCGGTTCAGGGCGAAGGCGAAGGAGCCGTTCTTGACGACCGTGAGGAAAAACAGGAAGGCCGGATAGCTTTGGGTCCGGTTCTCGCCGCTCAATTCCGAGAGTCCGCGGACCATCCACGAGGTCAGCAGCCTGTTTTGCCACGCGGCCCAATCCGGCAGGCCGAGGGTGACATTGGTCACCTGCTGAAGCGCATCGGGATACAGGGTCGCGCCAATCACGCCGGCCAGGCGAAACTCGACAAGGGCCAGCAGCACCGCGAGCGCTCCCAGCCGCCACATGTCCCGCTTCGTCGTCCGGTCATTCACCGTCTTTCCCCTTCCCGCCCATCCGGGTCACCGCCTTCTCGAGATTGAGCCGGGCTCCGGCGTAGGACGGCCGGATGCGCAATGCCTCCCGGAAATGGGCGATCGCCTCGGGGATCTCGCCACGATCGGACAGGAGCGTCCCCAGGTTGTTGTGCGCCTCGGCGAAATCCGGACGAATCCGGATCGCTTCGCGAAACCGGGCGATCGCTTCATCCGTGGCACCCTGCCGGTACATCGCCTGCCCCAGATTGTAATGTGCCCCCGCGAATTCAGGACGGATACGCAGTGCTTCGCGGAAATGGGCGACCGCCTCCCGGCTCCTGCCTACCCTCTCGAGGGCAGCTCCCAGGTCGTTGTGCGCCGCCGCATAATCGGGGCGAAGACGGAGGGCGTCCTCGAATCTGGCGATCGCCGACTGGATCGTCTCAGGCCGCGACAGCGCCAGCCCGAGTTCGTAGTACGCCTCCGGATAGTTCGGATGCGTCAGCACGATTTCCCGGAAATGAACCTCCGCTTCCTGCAATTTGCCTTCCTGAAGCAGCGTCATCCCCCTGAGTTCGCGGAGGGACCAATTGTCCCGGGTCACTTCCAGCCCATGTGCGTACAACGGTCCGGAGTCGCGCCAGTATTCCACCTGGGTCGAGGCACAAGCCGCCAGCGCTGCGATCCAGAACACGGACAGCGCGGCGACCGCCGCTCGGGGAAGTCGCCACGAGGTCGCCGCCTCTCCGACTCCCCATGCCGCCATGAGGAAGATTCCGATCAGCGGGATGTAGGTGTAGCGGTCCGCCATCGACTGCACCCCGACCTGGATGATCCCCACCACCGGGATCAGCGTTCCCAGGTACCAGAGCCAACCCGTCAGGAGGTATGGGGAGCGGCGAAAACGCCAGGCTGCCGACGCCGTGACGAACAGGACCAGCACGCCCGCTCCGGCCACCTTCCAGGCTGAAAAGCCTCTTGTCGCAAGAGGATACAGGATCGACAGGTCCGAAGGCCAGGCGGCTTTCCCGAGGTAGCCCGCATACGAAAGCAGGCCGTTCTCGACTCTCGCCGCCAGCGGCAGCGTCGCCAGCGACGTGAGCGCATCCCCCCTCGACTGAGCCATGCATGTGACCAGGCAGGAGGCCGCGGACAGGAGAAGGAGCGGCACCTTTTCGACGAAGGCCGGTGCCGTCGAAAAGCGTCCAAGGGGCCAGACATCGAGCAGGAGGAGGACGAAGGGCAGCGTCACCAGCATCGGCTTCGACAACAGGCCGAGCACGAACAAAAGGAGGAACGGGAGATACCGGCGAATCCCCGGGCGTTCGCAATAGCGAAGGTACCCCTGGAG
>JANXPS010000313.1 GCA_025357175.1 Deltaproteobacteria bacterium
TGGCCGCAGACTGGTACAGCGACCTGATGCTCGGCAACTTCTTCATGGTCACCTGCCCCTTCCTCTTCGAACTCGATACCGTCACCTACTTCGCGCTGCTGCGCGACCGCCACTCGTTCGAGGCCGTGGCCGCGATCCGCGACACGACGCAGCTGCTGGTCGACGTCTTCCGGCAGGGCGAAGACCGATACGTCCATCCGCTCAAGGTCGACGGGAGGCACTCTCCCACGATGTACCTGCCGCACCTGCGGCGCGACGGGAATTTCAGTCCCGTCACGGAAAGCGCGTTCCTGGCGGAGGTCCTCGCCGGCACCGCGGGACGGCGGGTCGATACGGCCGCGCGCGGGCTCGACATGTGGGACCGCACGGTTCTGGCGGCGAGGAAGGCGCTCGACGAGGTCGGCCGCGGCCTGGCGCCGCCCGAGGAGGCGGGGCGAATCTTCCGGCGGTTGCTGCGGATGCTCGTATCCCGCGACGACCGCGTGATCGCCCTTGCCGAGAAGTGGCTCGACCTGTCCGACCTGCTGGCCATCCGGAAGCGGATGCTCGGCACCGGACTCGTCGGCGGGAAGACGGTCGGGATGCTGCTCTCCCGGGCGATCCTGGCCAAGAGCGATCCCGCCTGGGCGGAGCGGCTCGAGACGCACGATTCCTTCTTCGTGGGCTCCGACGTCTTCTACACCTACCTCGTCCGGAACGGATGCTGGAAAGCGCGTAGGACGCAAAGGGAGGCGGGCGGCTATCTCGAGGGGGCCTCCGAGGCGAGGGAGCGGATCCTCGCGGGCGGTTTTCCGCCGTTCGTTCGCGAGCAGTTCATCGCGATGCTCGAATATTTCGGGCAGTCGCCGATCATCGTCCGGTCGAGCTCGTTTCTCGAGGACGGCTTCGGCAACGCATTCACGGGAAAATACGACAGCGTCTTCTGCCCGAACCAGGGAACGCCCGAGGACCGGCTCGCGGCCTTCCTCGATGCGGTGCGGATGGTCTACGCGAGCACGATGAGCGAGGAGGCGCTGCTCTACCGCGCGCACCGGGGTCTGCTCGACCGGGACGAGCAGATGGCGGTGCTCGTGCAGCGGGTATCGGGCGCCGTCCACGGCCACCTGTTCTATCCGCAGGTCGCGGGCGTCGGGTTGTCGTACAACCCGTACGCATGGAGCGAGGGCATCGATCCCGGGGCGGGAGTCGTCAGGCTCGTCTTCGGGCTCGGGACGCGGGCGGTCGACCGTTCCGACGACGACTACACGCGGATCGTGGCGCTCAACGACCCGTCCCGCAGGCCCGACGCCGGGGGCGAGGCCCGTCTCGACCACGCCCAGCGTCGCGTCGACGTGATCGACCTCGCGAAAAACGAGATGGCGTCGCTTCACATCGACGAGGTCGTTCGCGTGAGCCCGTCGCTGCCGGTCGAAACGTTCGCCGTGCGGCGCGACCGCCTGCTGGGCCGGTCGGGCGAATCGGCGGGCCCGGCCTCCTGGGTCCTGACCTTCGACCGCCTCCTTTCGGATACGCCGCTCGTGCCCCGCATGCGCGAGATGCTGGCGACGCTCCAGGCGGCCTACGCCTATCCCGTGGACGTCGAGTTCACGGCCAACCTGCTTTCGGACGGGCGGTGGCGGATCGACCCGGTGCAATGCCGACCGCTGCAGATCAAGGAGGGGGGCGTCCATGTGCCGCCTCCCGCGGGGCTCAAGGCGGAAGACGTGGTGCTTTCGACGACCGGCCCCGTCATCGGGCAGAGTTCGCTCGCGACTGTCGGCCGCCTGGTCGTCGTCGACCCGGATGCCTACGCCGCGCTTCCTGTCGCCGGGCGCTACGAGGTCGCCCGGGCGATCGGAAGACTGGTTCACCTTCCTGCCGAACCGCCGCCGGTGACAATGCTCGTCGGTCCGGGACGTTGGGGGACGAGCACCCCCTCGCTCGGCGTTCCCGTCTCGTTCGGCGAGATCAGCGCCGTCTCGGTGATCTGCGAGGTCGTGGCGATGGGCGCCGGTGTCGTGCCCGATGTTTCGCTCGGCTCCCACTTCTTCAACGATCTCGTCGAGGCGAACATGCTCTACCTGGCGCTCTTCCCGGGTCGCGAGGGGCACCTGTTTTCGTGCGATCCGCTGCGATCCGTTCCCAACCGGCTTCCGGAACTGCTGCCCGACGACGGCGGCCTCGCCGGGGTGATCCGGGTGACCGACTTCCCGCTGCCCGACGGGCGGTCGCTCTTCGTCAACGCCGATTCGCCTCGGCAGAAGGCGATCTGCTACCTGACTCCCGGGTAGCGATACCGCGTCGCCCGCCCCATCCCGATCCGTTCAAGCAGTCCCAGTTCGCAAAGACGCCCGAGCGTCTGCTTCGCGGTCTCGCGCGGAAGCGACAGCGCATCGGCGACCAGCCGGTTGGTCACCTCTCCGTGCGTTCGGCCCAGGGCGAGCGCACCCTCCTGGTTGGACGACAGCCGGCGCGCCGGCGATGGGGCGAGCGCGCGGTTTTTCAACCCCTCCGCCGAGGATTCCAGAATGCCCAGGAATGCGAAAAGCCACGACGTGATGTCGGGCTTGGCGGTGTTGCGGGTCGCCTGGCTTTTTCGAAGGGCGATGAGCGTCTCGTCCTGGCGGGCAAGGATCGTTTGATCGGGCGGCGACCAGGCCGGGAACGCATACCCCGTACGCAACAGGAGCAGGGTGGAGAGGAGCCGCGCCATGCGTCCGTTCCCGTCGGAAAACGGTTGGATCGCCAGGAACTCGAGCAGGAAGGCGCCGACGACGGGCAGCGGGTGAAACTCGTCTTTTGTCGAAAGGCGGGAGGAGACCCACGACAGGAGCACGGCCGTTTCCCCGGGCGCGACCGAGGTGCCTGATCGGCGCAGGGCAGCCGGTTCGAGCCCCCACCGCTGCAGGTTGCCTTCACGGGGCGGAGCGTTCCGGTAGCGGCCCCGCTGGTGGGCGTCGGCGGGCGACCTGGAAAACAGCGCCTCGTGGAGCGACAACAGCGTCGCCTCTGCCGGAGGCAGGTCGGCGTGCCGGTCGACGACCAGTTGCAGGGCGGTTTGGCACCCGGCGCGAAACGCCGCGGTCACGGTGTCCTCGCTGCGCGGGACCGTCCCCGGAAGGCGGTGGAATCCCCGCCGACAGATTCCGGTCGACGCATCGGCGCCTTCGACGATCGCGCTTTCCCGCAGGCGGCGAAGTCCGGTTCGCGGGGGGACGCAATATCCGTCCCACCATCCCGACAGCGCGTCGATTCGGGCGTACAAGCGCGACAGGCGCTGTGCGGCGTCGGGCGATGTCCCCCTCAGTCTTCGGTCCAGCCTCTCGAACATTCCGCGGTCTCCCCGTGCAGCGATACACCCGATTATACCCGATTGCGGAATTGCCGCTTGTCCCGGTTTCGCGGGTGGGTAGAGTAGCTCCATGGCGGCGACGCCAACCCATTCCCGACACGCGCAAGGAGGAATCGACATGGCTTTGACGGAAGGACTGGAATCGATCTTTCAGGACGTCATCAAGCGCAACCCCGGCGAGGCCGAGTTCCACCAGGCCGTCCGCGAGGTGCTCGAATCGCTCGGCCCCGTCCTCGTGAAGTATCCGGAGTTCGCCGAATCCAAGATCATCGAGCGGATCTGCGAGCCCGAACGGCAGACCATCTTCCGGGTGCCCTGGCAGGACGACCGCGGCGAAGTGCAGATCAACCGCGGTTTCCGCGTCCAGTTCAATTCGGCGCTCGGCCCCTATAAGGGCGGCCTCCGCTTCCACCCGTCGGTCTACCTCGGCATCATCAAGTTCCTCGGTTTCGAGCAGATCTTCAAGAACTCGCTGACCGGCCTGCCGATCGGCGGCGCCAAGGGCGGCTCCGACTTCGACCCCAAGGGAAAGTCCGATAACGAGATCATGCGCTTCTGCCAGAGCTTCATGACCGAGCTGTGGCGCATCATCGGCGAGCACACCGACGTCCCCGCGGGCGACATCGGCGTCGGCGGCCGCGAGATCGGCTACATGTTCGGCCAGTACAAGCGCCTGACGAACAAGTTCGAGGCGGGCGTCCTCACCGGAAAGGGGCTGGTCTACGGCGGCTCCCAGGTTCGCACCGAGGCGACCGGCTACGGTTGCGTCTATTTCGTCGAGGAAATGATGAAGGCTCACAAGAACGGCCTCAAGGGGAAGAAGATCATCGTTTCCGGCTCCGGGAACGTCGCGATCTACACGCATGAGAAGGCCACCGAACTGGGCGGCAAGGTCATCGCGATGAGCGACTCCAACGGCGTGATCATCGACGAGAAGGGGATCAACCTCGACACGATCAAGACGCTGAAGGAAGTCGAGCGGCGCCGGATCAAGGACTACTGCGAATACCACAAGGGCGCGAAGTTCGTCGCCAACGGGAATATCTGGGATCTCCAGTGCGACGTGGCGTTCCCCTCGGCCACGCAGAACGAGCTGACCGGCAAGGACGCGAAGAAGCTGATCAAGGGCGGCTGCATCGCGGTCGGTGAAGGCGCGAACATGCCGTCGACCCCGGAAGCGGTCCACACCTTCATCGAGGCGGGCACCCTCTACGGGCCGGGCAAGGCGGCCAACGCCGGCGGCGTGGCCACCTCGGGACTCGAGATGCAGCAGAACGCGGCCCGCGATGCGTGGAGCTTCGAGGCGACCGACACGAGACTGCACAGCATCATGAAGAACGTCTACCAAATCTGCTCCGAGGCGGCCGAAGAGTTCGGCGCGCCGGGCAACATGGTCGTGGGCGCCAACATCGCCGGCTTCATCAAGGTCGCCCGGGCGATGACCGCGCACGGGATCGTGTAACCCTTCCGCCGGACGCAAGGATAAGGGCCGTACCCGTTCAAGGGGTGCGGCCCTTTTCGATTTGCAGACCGGAAATTCCGGCAGGCTAACCCGCCCGGCGATGCCGCACGAAGCCGTGTCCCGATTCGCCGAGCAGGTCCGTGAATTCCTTGATCGTGATCTGGTCGAGGTAGCGGACCGCGTCGACGATCTCGCGCCTGAGCACCGGGTCGGTTGCTTCCCCGGACAACGCCTCGAACTTGTCGATGACCCTTTCCCATGACATCGGACGTGAGTGGAACCCCTCGTAGTCGCACTTTTCCCGATGGAGCGTCCGCCCGTCCTTCATCACCACCGTCACCCGGCAGGCGTGTTCCTCGGGGAACCGGCTCGAGTAGCCCGGGTCGGGGACGACCTCGACCCGTCGCAGGAGCGACTGGACATCCTCCGACTCGATCCGTTCCGGCCGATATTGCGACGGCAGCACCTCCCCGTCGAGCGCGGCGACCGCAATCATGTAGGGCAGGCTGTGGTCGGCCTCCTCCTTCGTCCGCACGATCGTCTTGTCGCCTTCGACGCCGCCCCCGATGATCAGGTGTGCGACGTTGAAGATGTCGACACGGATCCGGTCGATGTTCCGCCCGTCGATTCCGTACCGCCGCTTGAGCTCGATCATCGCTTCCAGCGCGGCCTGGGAGTGGATCTCGGCATCGAATTTCTTCAGGATCGTGCGGGTCACCCGCTCGAGGTTTTCGGCTTTCCAGTCGATCTCGAATCCGCCCGAGACGGTCTGGATCCACCCCTTGTTTCCCTCGAACACCTCCCGCGGTCCCGTGATGCCCCGCATCGCGAGGAAGCAGGCCCGCAACCCGTCGAACGCGGTATTCGGGTAGGCAAGTCCTTTCCAGTGGGACAGTTCCCCCGTGCGCGTCACGCGCAGAGCGATGTTGGCGGTGCCGGATATGCCGAGCGCGTGGGTCGTCTGCCGCCGATTGAGTTCGAGCGCCTTCGAAACGCCGGCGGCGACGGCGAACGCACCCTGCGTCGTGTGGTCGAATCCCCGGTTCCGGACGGGCGCCTCGTCGCTCAACCGGCACTGGACCTGGTAGGCGACTGCGAGCGCCGTGAGAAATTGCCTACCCGAGAGGAGGGCGTATTCCGCCGCGGCCAGGACGGCCCCGAGGTTGTCGCTCGGATGGCAGGTCTCCCCCTTCGCGAGGTAGCTGTCGTTGAAGTCAAGGTAGCGGACCAGCGCCCCGTTGAAGAACGCGGCCCGGTCCGGAGACGATTGCCCTCCCCCGATCAGCGTGCAGGTCGGGTTGCCGCCGAACTCGTCGATGTTCTGTCGAAGGATTTGCACCGGGCCTCCGCCGAGTGCTCCGAACGCGCAGCCGATCGAATCCAGCACCCGGATTTTCAACGCCTCGCGGGCCGCGACCGAAATCGTGTCCCAGGAGGCGCGCTCGACGAAATCGGCCAGCGATTCGGACATCGATGTCGCGTCCTCCTCGTTTTCCGGATCGGTAATATCCACGTGCTGCGTCATAAGGCACCCCGCTTCCTTTCGCCCGCATCGATGACCAGTTCCGGCGTCTTCCCTTTTCGCCCGGCCGCCCGGACTTCGGGATGCTTGAACGTCGCGACGCGTCCCCACGTGCTCTTCGTGCCCCAGATTCCCGAGCGGAGCGCTTCGAGCTGCACCACCTGCGAGTGGTCTACGAACAGGTTGACCTCCGGCCCGAAATTCTTGATGTACCAGCTGAAGACCTCGGGGTCCGCGGCCTCGAACATCACGTTCTCGATGCCGACCTCGTTTGCGATCTTGGCGGCGACGTCGGTCCGCCAGTGGTTCACGCTTTCCGTGATTCCCTCCGACTCGATCATGATCAGGTGCGCGCCGGCCTCGAGGTATCGTTTCGCCATCCGGATCGCCCTTGCCGGGTCGATCGTGCCTTCGGCTTCCAGCTCACCGGCCGCGGTCCCCCCCCCGGCCCCGAACTGGATTCCCACCTCGGGCTTGGGCTTCATGCCCAGCTCCCTGACGCGTTCGACGAGCGACAGCAGGTCGTCGGGCGGAATCGTGATAAAGCCGCTGGAAACCTCGACGACGTCGAATCCCATGTCGCGGCACTCCGACAGGTATCGTTCGACCATTTCCGGTCCGTGCGTGATGACCCGCTCGATGAAGCCGCCGGTGGACACCAGCACATCGTGTTCATGGCATATGTCGATCAGCTCGCGGACAACTTTGCCGGGCATGAGACTGAAAGAACCGCCCGCGAACTTGAAGATGTCTACGTAGGCGCCCATGGTGTCGAGGACGTCCGTCAGGTAACGGGGGCCCACGGGGGTGTAATAAGGTCCGCGCATTTCGGTGATGCCGTGTTTGCGCGGCTTGGCTTCCCGTTCGTTCACGGGAAGAAATTCGAAACAACGATCCGCCTGCCGCTTCATGGCCGATCCCTCCTTCTCCTTCAATCAATTAGATGGCCGTTCGGTGGGTAAGTTGCCCGGCGACTGTCCGGAATCTCGCGGAAGCGCTTTACATCTAAAGTTGGAAAACGGAAGGGGTGGACAGATGGCCGTCGAAAAAGGCGAAGCGCTCGACTGGTACCGGAAGATGGTCTTGATCCGCCGTTTCGAGGAGCAGGCCGAAGGGGAATACGGGAAGGGGCGGATCGGCGGTTTCCTCCACCTGTACATCGGCGAGGAGGCGATCGCGGTCGGCGCGATGGCCGCCCTCGACCCGGATGACGACGTGTTCACGCACTACCGGGATCACGGCTACCTGTTGGCCCGGGACATCGATCCGAAGGCGGTGATGGCCGAACTGTTCGGAAAGTCGACGGGCGTGTCGAAGGGCAGGGGTGGCTCGATGCACATGGCGGACGTCCAGCGGCATCTGTGGGGGGGCTACGCGATCGTCGGCGGCCATATCCCGCTCGCCGCCGGGATGGCTTTCGCAAACCGTTATCTCGGGCGTTCGAGCGTCGTCGCCTGCTTCCTGGGCGAGGGGGGCACGAACATCGGCACCTTCTACGCGGGCCTCAACCTGGCGGCGGTCTGGAAACTCCCGCTGGTCGTGATCGTCGAGAACAACCACTACGCGATGGGATCGCCCGTCGAACGGGTCTCGGCCGTCCGGGAAATCTACCGGAAGGCGTGCGCGTTCGACATGCCGGGCGTGCAGGTGGACGGGAACGACGTGCTCGCGGTGCGCAACGTCGTGAGGGAGCGGGTTGCGGTCGCGCGGGCGGGCGGGGGGCCCCAGCTGATCGAGGCGCTCACCTACCGCTTCCGCGGCCATTCGATGGGAGACCCGCAGCGATACCGGACCCGGGAGGAGGTCGAGACGGCGAAAGCCGGCGACCCGATCATCCGGTGGCGGCACGCGATCCTGGAGGGCGGACTGGCGACCGAGGGCGACCTGCGGAAGAGCGAGGCCGCCGTCGAGGCGGACGTGGACGAGGCGATCCGATACGCGCTCGATAGCCCGGCGCCCGAGGCGGGGGAGATCGACCGGGACGTCCTGGTCGCGGAAGAGAGGGGCCATGGCTGAAACAACCTATCGGGACGCGATCCGGGGGGCGCTCCTGGAAGAGATGAGGCGGGACGAGCGGGTTCTCGTGCTGGGGGAAGAGGTGGGCGTCTGGGGCGGCAGTTACGCGGTCACGCGCGGCCTCCACGAGGAATTCGGAAGCCGGCGGATCATCGACACGCCGATCGCCGAGGCCGAGTTCGTGGGCGCAGCGGTCGGCATGGCGATGGGCGGATTGCGCCCCGTCGTTGAGTTGATGACGATCAACTTCGCCCTCGTCGCGATGGACCAGATCGTCAACAACGCGGCGAAGATCCACTACATGTTCGGCGGACAGATCCGGGTGCCGATGGTCATGCGGATGGCGGCCGGGTGGGGTCAGTTGGGGGCGACCCACTCGCAGACGTTCGAGGGGTGGTTTGCCCACGTGCCGGGGCTGATCGTGGTGATGCCGGCGACGCCGTACGATGCGAAAGGGCTCCTTAAAAGTGCGATCCGGTCGGACAACCCGGTCGTGTTCATCGAGCATTCCCGCCTGTACGGGATGAAGGGGGAGGTGCCGGAGGGCGAGTACCTCCTGCCATTCGGCGAGTCCGACATCAAGCGGCAGGGGAAGGACGTCACCATCGTCACGTGGTCTCGAATGCTTCAGGTGTCGCTCGCGGCGGCGGAAACGCTGACGAAGGAGGGGATCGAATGCGAGGTGATCGACCTGCGCACGCTTCGGCCGCTCGACATGGCGCCGGTTTTCGCCTCGGTCGAGAAGACGCACAGGGCACTCGTTGTCGAGGAGGGCTGGACGACGGCGGGCATGGGCGCCGAAATCGCGGCCCGCATTTCCCGGGAGCGGTTCGATTCCCTGGATGCCCCGGTCGAGCGGCTTGGGCAGATCGAGGTGCCGGTGCCTTACGCGAAAAACCTCGAGGCGCTGATGTTCCCGGACGAGGCGAGAGTCGTCGAGGCGGTCCGGAAACTGGTTGCGTGATCGTTCGCCGGAAACGCGCTAATCTGTAGAAAACCGCGAAAAGAGGCAAGCCCTTGCCGACAAACATCATCATGCCGTCGCTGGGTTTCGACATGACCGAGGGAAAGGTGGCCGCCTGGCTGAAAGCCGAGGGCGAGTCGGTCGCTAAGGGCGAGCCGGTCGTCGAGATCGAGACCGAGAAGGCGACGGTCGAGGTCGAGGCCGCGGCGGCGGGCATCTTGGCGCGCATCGTCATCGCTCCCGGGCAGACCGTCCCGGTGGGCACCGTGATCGGAATCATCACGGAAGGCGGTGAGGCGGTCGAGGAAGCGCCTGGGCCGGCTGCCGCGCCCGCGACGCCGCCGGAGCCGGGTAGCGCGGCAGGGCCGAAGGCGGCTCTCAGCGAATCCGCGCCCGCCGAGGCCGCGCAGGAAACGCGCGTCAAGGCGTCGCCCCTCGCACGGCGGATGGCGGAAGAGGCGGGGATCGACCTGGCTTCGATCAGCGGTTCCGGCGCGGACGGACGGGTGATGGAACGAGACGTCCAGGCGGCGATTTCGGCGGCCGGGAAGCGCGAGGCTCCGGCGACACCGCCGACCGAGACGCCCGCCGCGGCTGTACCGTCGACCGGCGCGCCGCTGAGCCGGATGCGGCAGGCGATCGCGCGGCGCATGTCCGAGAGCAAGGCGACCGCGCCGCATTTCTACGCGTCCGTCGAGGTCCGGATGGATGAGGCGCAGAAACTGCGCCGGAAGATCAACAGCGGCAAGCTCGATGGGGCGGTGGTGTCCGCGAACGACATGATCGTTTCCGCGGCGGCCCGGGCGCTGAAGGCGTTCCCGGCTCTTAACGCCTCCTGGCGCGACGGGACCGTCGTGGTTCATCCCGACATCGGCATCGGCATCGCCG
>JANXPS010000073.1 GCA_025357175.1 Deltaproteobacteria bacterium
CTTCCGGAAGAAGCCGCACCCCTGCACCAGCAGCGCCAATGCGAGCAGCAGCGCCGTCGACCGTTTCGATGTCATGGGCGGAATTACCGTCGGCGGCCGAACAGCCGGAGCATCATCAGGAACAGGTTGACGAAATCGAGGTAGAGCCGGAGCGCCCCCAGGATCGCCGCATTCCCCTGTCGGGCCTCGTCCACTTCGGCCATGATGGCCTTGATCTTCTGGGTGTCGTAGGCGGCCAATCCCGCGAACACGAAGACGCCGATGACCGAGACGACCCACTGGAGCATTTCGCTGTTCATGAAGATGTTGACGACCGACGCGATGACTATGCCGATCAGCCCCATGAACAGGAAGCTGCCGAATCCGGTCAGGTCGCGCTTGGTCACGTAGCCGTACGCGCTGGTCGCGGCGAACATCCCGGACGTGATGAAGAACACCGAGGCGATCGAATCGGCGGTGTAGGCCCGGAAGATCACCGAAAGGGTGACGCCGTTGAGCGCCGCATAGGCAAGGAAGCCGGCCTTGGCCATTCCGGTCGTCATCGTCATCACGCGTGCGCTCAGGTACAAGACGAGACCCAGCTCGGCGAAGAGCAGCCCGTAGAAGACGAACATGTTGCCAAATACCAGCTGAGCCACGTTCGGGATGCCCAGCGTGAGCTGCGCCGTGACCATCGAGAGCGCCAGCCCGGCCGCCATCCATCCGTACACCCCGGCCATCGCGCCGGTGCGCGTGCGGACCAGCGTGCCGGTCCGGTCCATTTCGTATCCGTCCTGCATTTGCAATTCCTCCTTATGTATCGAACGGCGATTATCGCCGAAGCGCCAGCGATGATATTACGGTATCCTGCGACAAATGTGATACCGACAGGAGCCGACAGTCCATGTGCCGCATGATCGCCTTCAGTTCATCCGACCCCCAACCGGTCGGTCCGTATCTCGACCAGCTCGCCCGCCTGTCGCGTGAGGGAATCCTCGTCGAACGCTGGCAACGTCACCCGGGGGGCAACCATCCCGACGGGTGGGGCATCGCCATCGTGCCGCCCGCGGGCGGCGTCCCCCGCGTCGTGCGCAGCGGAAAAGCCGCTTGCACCGACCCCGCGCTGCACGCGCTCGATCCGGATACGGCCGCCCGCTTCATCGGCCACATCCGCTTCGCCTCCAACCTCTCGACGGTATGCGAGGCCAATTCCCACCCCTTCAGCGTGGCGGGCATCGTCCTGGGACACAACGGCACCTTCAAGGGGAGAATCGGTGCGGAAGGCGACGCGCGGGGCGTCAGCGACTCGCTCGTCTTTCTCGAAAAACTGGCCGCCTGCTGGCCCGCGGGGCGCACTTTCGAAGGGCTGGCCGATGCCTTGAAGCACCTGCTCTCCGACGAACTGCTCGTGGGCGACTACAGCGCCGCCAATTTCCTGCTCGCGGAAGGCGGCCGGCTGTTCGCCTTCCGGAAATCGCGGCGCGACCACGACTATTACGCGCTTTTCCTCCGGGAACGCGCGGTCGATGTGGTCGTCGCGAGCGAACCTCTCGACGGCGCGGACGACTGGCGCCGCCTCGAACAGGGGGAACTTCTCGAACTCACGCTTCCGGCTCCACACTGCGCAGTGGTCGAACTGCCTTTTTAAGGGGCCGCCATTCCATGAAATTCTTCTTCGGTTTTTTCACGCTGGCCTACGGCGGCGCAAACCTCTACGCCCTGTCGCGGTTCCGCCGCGCGTTCGGCCTGAGCTGGCGGGCGATTCTGCCCTTTCTTCCGCTGTTCATCCCGCTCGTGTTCGCGCCGCCGATCATCCGCCTGCTCGACCGGCCCGGCACGCTGCCGGCCGCGATGATCACGGCCTGGGTCGGATACACGTGGCTCGGACTGCTTTTCCTGTTCTGCTGGATGCACGCGGCCGCCGAGCTTGCCGTCCTTGCCGTCCGAAAGGTGCGCAACTACCCGGGGCGCACGCTCCCGCCCGACGTGCAGACCGCCCGACGGACGTTCCTGGCCGTGATGGCCCTCCTCTTCGTGGTCACCGGCTATTCCTTTTACGAAGCAGCCGGGATCCGGGCCGAGCACGTCACGATCACCAGCGACCGGCTGCCCGCAGGTCGCGACCGGCTGCGGATCGCGCAGATTTCCGACCTGCACGTCGGGATGCTCGTGCAGGATCGGGAGATGCGGCGGGTGGCCGACATCGTCCGCTCGGAAAAACCCGACCTGCTTGTCGCGACGGGAGATACCGTCGATGCGGGATTCGTCTCGACCGGCAGCCTGCCCGGGATTTTCCGGGCACTCGATCCGCCGTTGGGCAAGTTCGCCATCACCGGCAACCACGAATATTACGCGGGGCTCGAGCGGTCGCTGCGCTTCATCGAGCGGTCGGGCTTCCGGATGCTGCGGAACGAGGCGGAAACGATCATGTCGGCCCCGACGGACAACGGGGCGGCAAGGACGGTTTCCGACAACTCCGTGGCGTCGGCGTTGGCCGGGCACTCCCATGGAAATGAGGGCGTCGAGCTCCTGCGCCTCATCGGCGTCGACGACGAGGCGGGCAGGCAGTTCGGGGAACAGGCCAAAAATCCGGAAATAGCGCTTTTCGGGGATGCGCGGTCGCCCCTGTTCACGCTCTACCTGAAACACCGGCCGGAGATCTCGCCCGAGAGCGCCGGAAAATTCGACCTGCAGCTATCCGGACATACGCACCGGGGACAGCTGTTTCCGTTCCGATGGCTTGTCATGCTGCGTTTTCCGTATATCGCGGGGCTGTACGACCTGCCGGGGGGGGGACAGCTTTACACGAGCCGGGGAACGGGGACGTGGGGGCCGCGGATGCGCTTCCTGTCGTCGCCCGAGGTGACGATCTTCGATGTGGTGAGACCCGGCGCGAGCCCCGCTAGCCCGCATTTCTAACCACGCTGCGTTACGAGACGGTGGAGATGGGCGTAGATACAAGGCGCGCGAGTGGAGGACGACGCAGGCGTACTTGACAGTACGTCGAGGAGACCGACCGAGCGCAACGCAGTAGATAGGCCCACATCCGCCGACGCAGTAGCCGGGTGGTGAGAAATGCGGGCTAGGGCGCGGTAAGGGAAACCGGAGGAACCGGGGGAGCCGCCGGGGGAGCCGGAGGAACCGGGGGAGCCGCCGGGATCGCGGCAGGCGCCTGGGCACCGGGCGGTGCGGGAACCGCGTTGTCGAGCCCCGGCATTCGGACGGCGTTGTCGAGGGCGGGTGGATCGTCGGGAGGTTCGACCGTGTTTTCGAACGGGATCGACTCCATCGTGTCGAACGTGGAGGCGCCCTCGCCGGCCGGCTGAGGGGGCGCCGGGGCGATCATTTCGGGCGGCATCTCGGACGGCGCTTCGGGAACGGCCGTGCCCGCCGGGATATCGGCCGCAGTGGCGCTGGCTGCAAGCATGAGAAGCGCGGCAAGGATGTTGGCCGATTTTTCACGCATCAAGGGAACGCTCCGGAAGCCGGCCGCATGGCCGGGGTAATGTTGCCACGGATTATACCACGCCCGCCGGGGGCGGAAGACTGTCCCGGATCGAACGGACGATGGCGCTTTCCGGGAAAACCGACAGCGCCTCGTCGCAGGCGGCCCTCGCGGCGCCGATGTCGCCGGCCCGGGCGTGGGCGTAGGCGATGTTGCACAGCGCGAGTTCGCGATAGGAGGCGGCCCCGGCGCTCATGAGGATGAAAAACCGGTAGCGGTCGAGCGCCGGATGACGGGTGAAGAAGTCCCGGCTCTCTCCGAACGCGCGAATCGCCTCGTCGAAACGGCCTGCGCGCAGGAACCGGATGCCGGCCCGGTGATGTCGCGTCAGCAAGGGACGCGCCAGCAACGACCAGACGACCCAGGGCGCGGCGCCGACCAGGACCGCGTCGAGCGGCGAGTACGCGGGGAAGACGCGGGCCGTCAGGGCGACCAGCCCCCCGAGCAGCGACAGGTGCAGCAGCAGCGCGGGACGGGAGAGGCGGCGGAAGAACAGCCGCGAGAGCGGGGGAAGCCCGGCAGGGGCGGTCGTCATGCCACGCCCTCGCATCCGCTCGCGGGCGACAGCGGCGGGGCAGGGCGGTTGACCAGCCACAGGCCGAGGACGATCACCGCGCCGCCGGCCATCTGGACAAGCGTCATCCTTTCACCGAGGAACCCCACCGACATCAGCAGCCCGAAGAAGGGCGACAGGAACATGAAGGCGGTGGCGGTGCCCGCGCCGAGCGTGCCGATCCCCCCCATCCAGAAGATATAGGCGAGCACGGTCGGAAACACGACGAGATAGGCGAGCACCTGCCAGAACATGGGCGAGAGCGCCGCCCACCGGATGGCGGCCATTTCGGGAACCGAGACCGACAACAGCATCGTGCTGCCCATGAGGAGCGACCAGCCGGCGGCCTGGAACGGCGTCGTGCGGTCGAGCAGGCGGCGCGAGACGAGCGACGAAAGCGCCCAGCAGACGCCCGCCGCGACCAGGAAAATATCTCCGCGGAGGCGCGCGGGGTCGGAACCCGGCTGCACCGTCTCCCCGAAAAAGAGGGCGGCACCCAAGACGCAGAGAACGAGGCCGCCCAGGCGGCCGGGGCGAACGGGCTCCCGCAGGAACGCCATCCCGGCGAGCGCCGCGATGACCGGCGACAGCGTCGGGATGATCATCGCCGCGTCGGAAGCCGGCGCAAGCTTGACGCCCCTGAAAAAGAACGCGTTGTAGCCGACCACGCCGAGGGCGCTCTGCAGCAGCAGCGCGGGCCACGCGGCGCGCGGGGGCACCGGTTTCCCCTCCCGGAAAAACAGGATGCCGACCATGACCAGGGCGCCGAACCCGAAGCGGAGCACCGCCGCGGCGTCCGGCGGCACTTCGCGGACGATCATCTTCGAGGTGACGTAGGCGCTGCCCCAGAGCAGCATCGTCAGGACGAGGCCTGCCCGCGCGCGCGTCTCGGCGGTGTGCCGGGGTGTCGTCATCGGACGCGGCCGGATCGAAAATAACGGAGTGCGAGAGGCAGCAGCAGCACGATCGCGAACGCTGCGGCGCCGGGAAGCGTTCCGGTGGGGCAGGCCTCGCCCGGACGCCCGGGCACGACGGCGCAGCCGCCGCCGGAGGGCGCAGGCGCCGTCGTCACCGTCACGATCACCGGGTCGGACTGGGCGATCACGCCGAAGTCGCCCACGACGAGGAACGTGTTGTCTCCGAAGGCGACGGCGCGAAGTGTCCGCGTCGTGCCGGCGCTCCTGGGCAGCCAGGTAACGCCGCCGTCCGCCGAGTCGAGCACGGCGCCGTTGTCGCCCACCGCG
>JANXPS010000055.1 GCA_025357175.1 Deltaproteobacteria bacterium
GCCGTTGTCGAACAGGGCGTCGACGGCTTCCTGCAGCATCCGTTTTTCGTTGCGGATGATGATCTCGGGAGCGGACAGGTCGAGAAGCCGCTTGAGACGGTTGTTCCGGTTGATGACCCGGCGGTAAAGATCGTTGAGATCGGAGGTCGCGAAACGGCCGCCGTCGAGCGGCACCAGCGGGCGCAAATCGGGCGGGAGGACGGGGATGACGTTCTGGACCATCCACTCGGGGCGCTGCTCGCTGGCGAGGAACGCCTCGACGATCTTGAGCTGTTTGGATATTTTCTTTTTCTTGGCTTCGGAGGGGGTCGAGAGCATCTCCTTGCGCAGCGTCTCGGATAGCGTCGCGAGCTCAAGCGAGGCGAGCAGCTTCTGGATGGCCTCGGCGCCGATTCCGGCCTTGAATGCGTCGCCTAACGCTTCGCGCTTTTCACGATAGCGCGACTCGCTCATGACCTCGTTGACTTCGAGGTCGGTCGTGCCCGGATCGATCACGATGAACTTTTCGAAGTAGATGACGGCTTCGACGTCCTTCATCGGCATGTTGAGCAGCGTAGCAATGCGACTGGGGAGACTCTTGAGGAACCAGATGTGGGCAACGGGCGAGGCAAGTTCGATATGCCCCATCCGCTCGCGGCGAACCTTGGACTGGATCACCTCGACGCCGCACTTCTCGCAGACGATACCGCGGTGCTTCATCCGCTTGTACTTGCCGCAGTTGCACTCGTAGTCCTTCGTCGGCCCGAAGATCTTGGCGCAGAACAAACCGTCGCGCTCGGGCTTGAAGGTGCGGTAGTTGAGCGTTTCGGGCTTCTTGACTTCGCCGTGCGACCACTTCCGGATCTGGTCCGGCGAAGCGATCGAAATGCGGATTCCCGAAAAAAAGAGCGGGTCTTTCGGTTTCTCGGCTCGCGTAAAGAGGTCTTCCAAGGGGCGCCTCCGGTATCGTTAAACGGTACGGGTTATTATTTCGGTTCTTCGCTGATCAGGTTGACGTCGAGGCCCAGCGCCTGAAGTTCCTTGATCAGCACGTTGAAGGACTCGGGCAGCCCGGGCTCGAGGGAGAAATTCCCCTTGACGATCGACTCGTACATGCGGGCACGACCCGGAACGTCGTCCGACTTGACCGTCAGGAACTCCTGGAGCGTATAAGCTGCGCCGTATGCCTCGAGGGCCCATACTTCCATCTCTCCGAGGCGCTGGCCGCCGAACTGCGCCTTGCCTCCGAGCGGTTGCTGCGTGACCAGGGAGTAAGGACCGGTTGACCGGGCATGGATCTTGTCGTCGACCAGGTGGTGCAACTTGAGCATGTACATCGAACCGATGGTGACGGGCTGGCGGAACTTGGTCCCGTTACGGCCGTCGTAGAGTTCGGTCTGGCCGGAATCGGGCAGGCCGCCCAGCGTCAGGTATTTCTTGATCTCGCCCTCGGTTGCGCCGCTGAATACCGGGGAGGCCACGTAGACGCCTTCGGCCAATGACTTGGCGACGTTGCGGATCTGCTCTTCGTCGAGCGATTCGAGGTAGACGTTGAACCGCTCGGAATTATAGGTGCGAACAAGCCATTCGCGGATCGACTTGGTCGAGGATTCGGTTTCGACAAGTTGTCGGACGCGGCTCGAAAGCCCCCGCGCGGCCCAACCCAGATGGGCCTCCATGATCTGCCCGATGTTCATTCGGGAAGGAACGCCCAGCGGGTTGAGAACGATGTCGACCGGCGTGCCGTCCTCGAGATAAGGCATGTCCTCTTCCGGCAGAATCCGGGAGATGACGCCCTTGTTGCCGTGACGACCGGCCATCTTGTCGCCGACCGACAGCTTACGCTTCATGGCTATGTAAACCTTGACCATCTTGAGCACGCCGGGAGGAAGCTCGTCGCCCTTGCGGATGCGGCTGATCTTCTCATCGAATACGGCCCGGATGATCCCGATCTGGTCCTGAGTTTCACGATACAGCGTCGCAAGCCGATCCTTGAGCGTGGCGTCTTCGTCGACTCCGATTTCGGCCCAACGGTCCTTGGGAACGACTTCGAGAATCTCGGCGGTGATCACCTTCTTTTTCTGGAGGACGACGGATGACCTGTCGTCGCTCATCAACCGGACTGCGGAGGTTTTGCCGACAAGCTGGTTCTTGATTTTTGCATAGGTCGTTTCGCGAAGGATGCGAATCTCGTCATCCTGGTCGCGCACCATCCGGTCGAGTTCTTTTTCCTCGAGCATCTGCGCGCGATCGTCCTTGTCGCTTCCCTTGCGGGTGAAGACCTTGGCGTCGATGACGATGCCTTCGATGCCCGGCGGAACCCTCAACGACGAGTCTTTCACGTCCCCGGCCTTGTCGCCGAAGATCGCCCGGAGAAGTTTTTCTTCGGGGGAAAGCTGCGTTTCACCCTTGGGCGTGACCTTGCCGACGAGGATATCCATCGGCTTGACGCGGGCGCCGACGCGGATGATGCCGCTCTCGTCGAGATCCCGCAGCGATTCCTCGCTGATGTTCGGGATGTCGGCGGTGATGTCTTCCTTGCCGAGCTTGGTTTCCCGCGCGACGCACTCGAACTCCTCGATGTGGATCGAAGTGAATATGTCTTCCTTGACGATCTTTTCGTTTATGAGAATCGAGTCTTCGAAGTTGTAGCCGCCCCACGGCATGAACGCCACGAGGACGTTTCGGCCGAGCGAAAGATCGCCCTGATTCGTGGCCGGCCCGTCTGCGATGACTTCGCCGGCGTCGATTCGCTGGCCGAGCGTCACGATCGGCCGCTGGTTGATGCAGGTGTTCTGGTTGGAGCGGCGGTACTTGACCAGGTTGTAGATGTCGGCCCCGTACTTGCCTGCGGCATCGGGGGTGTCGGGACGGACAACGATTCGCCGCGCGTCGACGGACTCGATCAGGCCCGCGCGGCGTGCGACCACGGCGGCGCCGGAGTCGCGCGCGACGACCGCTTCCATACCGGTGCCGACGAAGGGAGGCTCGGTGCGGAGAAGCGGAACGGCCTGCCGCTGCATGTTGGAACCCATGAGCGCGCGGTTGGCGTCGTCGTGTTCGAGGAACGGGATCAGCGATGCCGCGACCGAAACCAGCTGGTTCGGAGAAACGTCCATCAGGGTGACTTCGGATGCGTGCACCATTGTGAATTCGCCCTGCTTGCGGGCGATGGCGACATCCCGTGAGAACTCGCCCTTGCTGTTGACTTCGGCGTTGGCCTGCGCGATGACGTGTTTCTCTTCGTCCATCGCGGAGAGCAGGATGATGTCTTTGGTCACCCGGCCGTCGACGACGACACGATACGGGGTCTCGATGAAGCCGAACTCGTTTATGCGCGCAAACGTCGACAGGGAGGCGATAAGGCCGATGTTCGGGCCTTCAGGCGTCTCGATCGGGCAGATGCGGCCGTAGTGGGTCGGATGCACGTCGCGGACTTCGAATCCGGCGCGCTCGCGGGTAAGGCCGCCGGGTCCCAGGGCCGAAACGCGCCGCTTGTGCGTGACCTCGGACAGCGGGTTGGTCTGGTCCATGAACTGCGAAAGCTGCGAGGAGCCGAAGAATTCCTTGATGACGGCGGAAACCGGCTTCGCGTTGATCAGATCGTGGGGCATCTGCGTTTCGATGTCCTGGATGCTCATCTTTTCGCGAATGGAACGCTCGACCCGGACCAATCCCATGCGGAACTGGTTTTCGATCAACTCGCCGACGGTGCGGACTCGCCGGTTGCCCAGATTGTCGATATCGTCCGCTTCGCCGATCCCGTTTTTCAGGTCGATGAGATACTGGATGACCCGGATGATGTCTTCCTGGCGGAGAACCGTCAGGTCGAAGTCGCCGTCTTCGATTCCAAGCTTGTGGTTTAGCTTGAGGCGACCGACCCGGGAAAGGCTGTATCGTTCGGCGTTGAAAAACATGTTCTGGAAGAGCGATTCGGCGGCATCCTTGGTCGGCGGATCGCCGGGACGCATCTTCTTGTAGATTTCCTTGAGCGCCTCGTCACGCGTCTTGATCTTGTCGGTGAAGAGGCTTTCCCATACGGCACGATCGGAATTCTCGAGAGAAAACACCGAGAGTCCAGAAACACCCTTCTCGCGAATGGCCGCAAGTTTTTCCTCGTTGAGCTGCTGCCCGGTTTCGAGGAGGATTTCGCCCGTCTGGGGATCGGCGATGTCGGAAACGACGATCTTCTGGAGGAGGTCGTCGACCGGAAGGCTGATCGGACCGAAGACGACGTTGTCCTTGGCGTAGCGATCGACCCGCTTCTTGGAGATCTTGACGCCCTTCTTGAACGCCACCTCGCCGGTCTTGGGGTTACGGACCTCGACCGGCATCTTCATGCCGATCATGAGCTCGGGGCGGAACTCCTTGAGGCACTTCTCCCCTTCGATCGTCATGTCCTCGACTTCGTAGAACGTGCGCAGCAGCTCTTCGGTGCTTTTGCCGAAGGCGCGCAGCAGAACCGCGATCGGGAACTTGCGCTTGCGGTCGATCTTCAGGTAGAGCGCATCCTTGTGGTCGAATTCGAAGTCGAGCCACGATCCCCTGTAAGGGATGACGCGCGCAGAAAACAGAACCTTGCCGGACGCGTGGGACCGGCCCTTGTCATGTTCGAAGAACACACCCGGGGAGCGGTGGAGCTGGCTGACGATGACGCGCTCGGTCCCGTTGATGATGAATGTGGCGCGCTCGGACATGAGCGGAATTTCGCCAAAGAAGACTTCCTGCTCCTTGACGTCCCGGATCGTGCGGGCGGCGGTGCGCTCGTCGACGTCGAAGATCACCAGTTGGACCGTCACCTTGATGGGTGCGGCGAAAGTCATGCCACGCTCGCGGCATTCCTCTTCGTTCCACTTGGGCGTGCCAATGGAATACGAAAGGAACTCAAGGGAGGCCCTGCCGTTGTAGTCTGTGATCGGGAATATGTTCTTGAAGACGGCCTGGAGGCCGACCTCCTTCCGCTTCTCGGACGGAATGTCGGTCTGGAGGAAATCCTCGTAGGATTCCTGCTGAACCTGGATCAGGTTGGGAATCTCGAGAACCTTCTCGATCTTGGAGAAGTCGACCCGCTTGATGCGATTCCGGTAGTCCAAATAGGCCATCGTTTCACCCCGGACGGTACTGCAAGAGTTGAATTGAAGGGGGGGCATGACGCCCCCCCGCTTCGTGCTTTTCTTGAAGAAAGGCTACTTGACCTCGGCGGTACCGCCGGCTTCCTCGATCTTTTTCTTCATGTCTTCGGCAGCCTTCTTTTCGATGGCTTCCTTAAGCGGTTTCGGCACGCCCTCGACCAGGTCCTTGGCTTCCTTGAGACCAAGGCCCGTCAGTTCGCGGACGACCTTGATGACGTTAATCTTGTTGGCGCCGAAACCGGTGAGGATCACGTCGAATTCGGTCTGTTCCTCGACTTCGGCGGCGGCGGGGCCGGCGGCGGCTGCGGCGGCGGCAGGTGCAGCCGCGGTCACGCCGAAGCGGTCTTCAAGCGCCTTCACGAGTTCGCTGAGTTCGAGCACGGTCATGCTTTCGATGCTTGCGATGAATTCTTCCTTGTTGAAAGCCATTTCTTGTATCCTCCAGATATTTTTCAGGCAGATTTTTGGGATCG
>JANXPS010000062.1 GCA_025357175.1 Deltaproteobacteria bacterium
GGGCATGGACGGATACGAGGTGTGCCGGCGCATCAAGGAAGACGCCGCGTTGCGGAACACGCCCGTGGTCATGATCACGACGCTGACGGAGAAGCAGGACCGGATTCGGGGCATCGAGGTCGGAGCGGAAGAATTCCTGTCGAAGCCCATCGACCGGGAGGAGCTGCTCGCCCGCATCCGGATGCTCCTGCGAATCAAGGAGCTCAACGACCGGTTATCCTTCGCCTACTCCAACATCACGAGTCTTACCGCCCGCAGCGAGGAAATACTTGAAAGGATGCAGCCGGTGCGGTTCGAGCTCCTTTCCAACGTCGACGCCATCGTCGACCGGGTTCTTCGGAAGGCGGACGAGGGTCCCGGGAAACCCGCATCGATATTCGTGGGCCTGGCCGGGGAAGGATCGGGCTGGAAGTGCTACCGCTATTCCCGGGACCTTGGAAAACTCGACCGGAAACTGGTCAAGGCCGACCTCAACGCGGGACCCGGCTTCCTCAAGCCGGATAACCCGAAAACCTTCTTCTGGAACGAGGGCGATCCCCCGAACGCATTCTTCGAATCGCTGTTCGACAAGCTGGGCGTCTCCCGCGACTCTCCCCGGAACGCGCTCTGCCGTCTGAGTGGCAACCTCCGCATCATCGCGATGAACTACGGGAGGGCGATCACCCCCTACGACGCTTCCGTCCTCGACAGTCTCCTGACGCAGAGCCTGTTCTTCAAGTCGCTTTCCGAACAGATCACCGAGACGGAGGATGCGTTTCTCTACATGGTCCAGGCGTTGGCCCGGTCGTCCGAGGCGAACGACGAAGATACGGGTCACCACATCCTGCGCGTCGGCGAATACAGCGCCCTTTTGGGGAAGCAAATCGGGATGCCCGAGGAGTTCGTACGGACGATCTGCTTCCAGGCGTCGCTCCACGACGTCGGAAAAGTCCACATCCATCCCGACATCCTCCGGAAGCAGGGACCATTCGCCCCCTGGGAGTGGGAAGAGATGCGGAGGCACCCCATCGTGGGCGCCAACATCGTCGGGCAGCATCCGCGTCTCCAGATGGCGAGGGCGATCGCCCTCACGCACCATGAACGCTGGGACGGAAGCGGCTACCCGCATGGGTTGCGGGGAACCCGTATCCCGATCGAAGGCCGCATCACGAGCGTGGCGGACAACTACGACGCCCTTCGGAACGCACGTCCCTACAAGGAGGCGTTCGATCATTCCACGGCGTTCCGTATCCTCACCGAGGGGAACGGGCGAACGATGCCGTCCCATTTTGATCCCGACGTGCTTGCCGCATTCCGGAAGGTCGCCGACCGGATCGAGGAATCCTACGAGCGGATGAAAGATATCTAGAATTGCGGGTCAAAAAGAAACGCCCCCCGGAATTTCCCTCGGGGGGCGTTTGGGTGATCGGGGCCGGCGGGAAGGCGGCTAGCCTTGGAACCGCTTCCGGCCGAAGGCCGCGAGGCCGACCAGGCCGCTGCCGAGGAGCATAAGCGTTCCGGGTTCGGGGACCGACGATGCCTTGCCGGTCATATCGACGCGAAGGCCGCTCGGATTCCCGGTGGGGGAATCAAGGGGCTGGTTGTACACCACGAAATCAAGGGTGTTGAGGCCGGTCCGGAACCCGGTCGTGAAACCGAATGCGTGCATGCCGGTGAACGGTTCGTCATAGGGGGGGCCGCCGGGCTGCCCAGGCAACGAACCGTAAGACGAGGTGCGGTTCAGGAAAATCCCGTAACCGATGTTGTCGGTCGACCAGTTCCCGGTGATGCTGGAAGTGGAGGGAATGAGTCCGATCAGGTTGAAGGTCGTGCGGTAAACGAAGTAGCCCGCTTTCGACGAGTTGCCGTTCCCGTTCGTGTTGGGCGTGATCCACCTTGAAGCATCGCTGTTCGCGACCCACGGACCCGCGGGGGAAACCGGCCACCCGGCGTTCATGACGTAGGCATCGGCATTGGCGGTGGAAATCCCTGCGTCGAACCCGGGGGTCGACGTGGAACCCGGAGTGACGATGAGGCGGTAATTCGGGTCGACCGACCCGAACGCGGTCGTGCCGGTGTTGTACAGGGAAGTGATCTGCGCGGCGTCGGCCTTGAGGGCGCCGAATGAAAGAAGCGCCATCAGCGCCGAGGCGGCGACCACCACGATCTTTCTTCTGTTTGTTTTCATGAATGACCTTCTCCCGGACGAATTTATCTTTCGATAAGAAACATTACGCAGGAAGCGTGCCGGGAGTCCCGAATGTGGACGATTTAGGGTAACCGCATGATATCCCCTAGGATAATGGTCTTCGGTGCGAAAGGTCACGGAGGAAACGGGAAACATTGGGAATAAATGTTCCCAATGTTTTTTTGGCCCGAGAAATAGAGGGCATATTTTTCTCCTTGCCCGCCGCCATTTTGAATCGGTCGATCCGCTGCTGCCGTCTTTCTTTTATACGGGAGACAGGGCCCGAAAATCCGTCGACGCCTGCGGAAAGACATACAATGACCCGCGGGAGAATGATCATGAGGATAGAGGAAACGGGATCGACCATCCGTTACGGGATTCACGCCAGCCCTTTCGGCGACTGCCTCGTTGCGGCCACCGACCGGGGGATTTGCGCGCTGTCGTTCCCCGCGGAGGAAGAGAAGGAAGAAGTGATCGCCGGTTTGCGTAAACAGCGGCCGGATGCATCGATCGTCGAGGATCCGGAGCAAACGAAGGAATTGGCGACGCGGGTCTTCGATCGCTTGCGCCGACACGACGCCGCCAGGATTGCCGTCGATGTCCGGGGAACGCCCTTCCAGATGAAGGTGTGGGAAGCGCTCGTCGCCATTCCGACGGGCAGCACCGCATCCTACGAGGAAATCGCCGCCCGGATCGGCCATCCGAAAGCCGTGCGCGCGGTCGGGAATGCCGTGGCCAACAATCCCGTGGCCTTTCTCGTCCCATGCCACCGGGTCATTCGGAAAAACGGAAAGCTGGGAGACTACCGGTGGGGCGCGGAGCGCAAGCAGGCGATTCTTTCCTGGGAAACGGCCGGCACGGATTCGCAGCCAACGGTCGCCCGATGATCCATATCTATGTGGACGCCGACGCCTGCCCCATGAAGCAGGAGGTCTACCGGGTCGCCGAACGCTACGGCTTCGAAGTGACGCTCGTGACCAACTCGTGGATGCGGGTTCCCGAGGACGGGAAGATCACGCTGCAACTGGTCGAAGGCGGCTTCGACATGGCCGACGACTGGATCGTCGAAGCGGTAGAACCGAACGACATCGTGATAACCGCCGACATACCACTGGCAAGCCGTTGCATCAAGAAGGGTGCAGGCGTCCTGGGGGCGACCGGAAACCCGTTCACGGACGACAATATCGGCCATGTCCTGGCCACGCGCAACCTGCTGTCCGAACTTCGCGAAAGCGGTGTCCGCACGAGCGGTCCCCCTCCGATCGGGAAAAGCGACCGATCGCGCTTTCTCCAAAGTCTCGACACGATGATCCAGGCGATCCTGCGAAAGCCGTTGCCCCCCGCTGTGCTATAGATGTTCAAGCGCCGCGAGAATTGCGGTCTGGTCAATGGAGGTTTCGGTGGGATCGCAAATCGACGAACTGATCCAGGCCGTCAAGGCGTTCGAAGTGGAACTCGAGGCCGACTTCAGGAAGAGGCGGTCCGATTTCCTGGAGTCCGTCGAAGCGAAGCGGCTTCGTTTCGCCGAGGAAGTGCTCGCGCAAGGCAAGCGGTTCCGGGGCGGTCTTTTCGGCTACCTGATCAGCTCACGGCCGCTCGTCGCACTCACGACCCCGCTCATATTCGCCATTAGCGCGCCGATGGTGCTGCTGGACCTGTTCGTGATGCTTTATCAGGCGGTCTGCTTCCCGATCTACGGGATTCCGAAGGTTCGCCGACGCGACTACTGGGTCTTCGACCGGGAAGAACTGCCTTATCTGAACATCCTCGAAAAGATGTTCTGCGCCTACTGCTCATACGCCAACGGGCTGGCGGCGTTTTTCCGGGAGGTGACGGGACGCACCGAACAGTACTGGTGCCCGATCAAGCACGCGCGGCGGATTCGGGACGCGCACGGCCGCTACCCCCACTTCTTCGAGTACGGAGACGTCGAGGCGTACCGCAAGGGGCTCGAGCGAATCCGCAAGGAATATGCCCGGGCGGAGAAGAAACCGGGCGTCGCTGAAAACTGAAACGACGCGAGGAAGCGTTCCCCCGCGCCGTTCCGCCACCCCGCAGCTTCCGAATTTACGCAGCCGTAGGCGGTTCGGGCGATTCCTTCGACGAAGCCGCCTGCTCCCTACCCCAGTCGTCGAGCTTGTTCATCACCGAATCGAGCGTCCTGCTCGAGATGTCCGGAAGCGACCCGCCGAAGGCCTTCCCGGCCATCGAAAAACCCTTCATCACGGCCGCCTTGATCGACTCGAGTTTCGCCGGATCGCTGCCCGCGGCCTTGAGCGCAAAATCGAAGATGCGCTGCGACGTCTTCTCGACGCCCCAGTAGCCGTCGTCGGCCACGAGGTCGGCGGCCTGCCCGGGGGTGAGGTCCTTGAGACTGGCCGTCTTCCCCTCGCCGATGTCGATCGACAGCGACGAGAAGCCCTGCTTTTCGAACATCCGGGCCACGAGTTCGTGAAAGACCGTGAGGCGCGCGTCGAGCGAGAGCTCGCCCCCGGCGGACTTCCCGTAAACGGCGTCGGGCGGCCTGGATCCGAGGGTCACGCGGTCTCCGGTCCCGGAATCCCCGGCTTTCCCGGCCGCATCTTTGCGGTCGCCGGATTCGGGCGCCTCGCTCGCTTCGAGCGTCTTTTTCGAGGCCAGGTTCCGCAAATCGGCAGGCGTGGTCGTGACACCGCTGATCATGTGAGGAATCCTCCCCGCGATGGATGAGGGCCTACGGGCCCCTGTCTATCTTTACGGCGTTTTCAGGGAAAAATATCACCCGAAACCGTCTCACGACTGCGAGATCTGCGAAGTCACGATGCCAACGACGCCATGTCGATCACGAAACGGTACTTCACGTCGCTGCGAAGCATCCGCTCGTACGCCTCGTTGATCTTCTGGATCGGGATCCGCTCGATGTCGGACACGATGCCGTGCGCGCCGCAGAAATCGAGCATCTCCTGCGTCTCGCGGATTCCGCCGATGAGCGACCCGGCCAGCTGCCGGCGCCTGAAGATCAGGTTTCCCACGCTGGGTGAGGGGTGCGGCAGCGCGGGAACGCCGACCATGCACATCGTGGCGTCGCGCTTGAGAAGTTGGAGAAACGCGTCGAGGTTGTGCGGTGCGGCCACCGTGTTGATGATGAAATCGAAGCGGTTCGCCTGCTTCTTCATCTCGTCTGCGTTTTTCGAGATGACCACCTCGTCGGCGCCAAGCCGCTTCGCGTCCGCCGCCTTGCCGGGCGACGTCGTGAACATCACGGTATTCGCACCGAACGCGTGGGACAGCTTGACGGCCATGTGCCCGAGACCGCCGAGGCCGACCACGCCGACCGTGTCGCCCTTCCCGACCTTCCAGTGACGAAGCGGCGAATACGTCGTGATGCCGGCGCACAGGAGCGGCGCGACGGCGGGGAGATCGAGATTCGCGGGGATCCGGAGGACGAACTTCTCGTCGACGACGACGCAGCCGGAATAGCCTCCGTAGGTCATCCCGCCCGCATTCCGGTCGGGACTGTTGTACGTGAAGATGATCTCGTTTCGGCAATATTGCTCGAGCCCTTCGAGGCATTCCGGGCAGCTCCGGCACGAATCGACCATGCAGCCCACCCCCGCGAGGTCGCCCGGCTTGAAGCCCTTCACGCCTGCCCCGACCTTGACGACCCGGCCGACGATCTCGTGGCCGGGCACGACGGGATAGGTCGTCCCGCCCCACTCGTTGCGGACGATGTGCAGGTCGGAGTGGCAGACGCCGCAGTGGAGGATCTCGATCAGGACGTCGTCGACCCCGGGCTCGCGGCGATCGAACCGGAACGAGTCGAGCGGCGATGTCGCGCTTTGCGCTGCGTACCCAAGTGTCTTGATCATGGCGATTCCCTTCCTTCCTTAAAAGATCAGTTGGCGACCGCCGGGAACAGGGCCGAGAGGACGCGGCCGAAGGCCGACATGTCGTAAGGCTTGGCCATCATCGCCTTGAATCCGTATTTCGTGTATTCCGCCATGGCGGAATCGTTCGAGTAGCCGCTCGAGACCACGAGGCATGCCCCGGGATCGAACTCGAGAATCCGTCGAGCGGCCTCCTTTCCGCCCATCCCGCCGGGGATCGTCAAATCCAGGATGGCGGCGTCGAACGGCTTTCCCGCGTCTTGAGCGGATTTGTAGCACGAGATCGCCTCGTCTCCGTTCGCGCAGGATTCCACGCGGCAGCCGATTTCCTGCAGCATGCCTGCGACGAGATCCCGGATCATCGGTTCGTCGTCCATGACGAGCAGCGACAAACCCGCTTTCACCCCCGAAATGGACCCGTCGGTCCCGCCCTCGTGTTCGACCGCCCGCAGGTCGCTCGCGGGCAGGACGATCTCGAAGGTCGTGCCCGATCCCACCACCGACCGGACGCCGATCCGCCCGCCGTGCTTCCCGACGATCGACCAGGCCGAGGCGAGCCCCAACCCGGTTCCGGAAAGCTTGGTCGTGAAGTACGGGTCGAAAATCCGCTTCTGGTCTTCGGGTGAGATGCCGCACCCCTGATCCGTGATTCGGAAGCGGACGTATTTTCCGGGAGGCATGGAAATCGGATCGGCACCCCCGGCGACTTCCCAATTTTCCGCCCTGATCCCGATCGTCCCGCCGTCGGGCATCGCCTGGGCCGCGTTCAGGACGATATTGTTGAACACCTGGCCGACCTGCCCCTCGTCCACTTCGATCGCCCGCAGGTCGTCGGGCATGTCGAAAACGCATTTCACGCCGGAGCCGCTCAATACCAGCGACGCGGATTCCCGCACCAGCCGTTTCGCCTCGACAACCTTCTTGATCGGCTCTCCTCCCTTCGCGAAGGTCAGCAGCTGGAGGGCGAGACCCGCCGCCCTTTCCGCCGCCTTTTCGGCATCGCACAGGATTTTCCAGGAACGGTGGGACGGGTCGATGAAACTCCGGGCGAACGAGACGTTCCCAAGGATTCCGGCCAGGATATTGTTGAAGTCGTGGGCGATGCCGCCCGCGAGAACCCCGAGCGATTCGAGCTTCTGGGCGTGAAGCAGCTGCCGCTCCAGCTTCAGCCGTTCCGTCTCCCCGTGCTTCAGTTCCGTGATGTCGGTGATGTGGCAGACCAGGCTGACGAGACGACCCTCGGCGTCGTCGTGCCGCCGCACGGAGATGTAGCCCCAGAAATCGGTGCCGTCTTTCCGCAGAAAGTGACGCTCGGTGCTGACCCGGTCGATCTCCCGCCCCATCATCTGCCGCATGCGTTCGGAACCGAGATGCCGCTGGTCGGGATGGACCAGATCCGGATACCAGGTTCCGATGAGCGCTTCCTGCGGGCAGGAAAACAGCTCGGCCATCCGCTGGTTGACGACCGTGACCCGACCCGCCGGATCGACCAGGAGGATTCCGGCCTGGGAGCTTTCGAACAGCACCCGGAGCTGATCCCCTCCGCGGGCCATCTCTTCGTGCGCCGTGTACAGTTCCCGGTTCAGCCGGCGGAAAGTGAAAAGCAACCCGCCCAGGACGGCGATGATGGCGCCGGCAATTAGGACGACCGCGATCGTCAGGCGGTGGTCTTTCGGTTCCCGTGGGGCGTAGATGACAGGGAGGGGATCGAACCCGGCGGGAAGCATCCCGAGTTCGACGAACGTGTCGGATACGTGGCGCCAGCGCGCCGGGTTCTGATAGCCCAGCTCGACCAGCGTCGGCTGGATCAGAGTCTCCATCTGGACGGCCTCGAACAGAAGCCACTCGCGGCTCCTGACGCGGGAATATTTCGAAAGGATCAGGTCGGCCGTTTCGGCCTTATGGGCCAGTGCGTAGCGCCAGCCGCGCAGCGTGGCTTCCCGGAACGCCGCCACGAATTCAGGACGCTTGTCCACCAGCTTCCGCGTCGTGAAAAAATTGTCTCCGTAGAAATCGATCCCGTATGTCTGGGGCGAGAAGGTCAGGTACGGCTCACCGACCTGTTCGAGGACGAACGGCTCGTTGAAGGAGTAGGCGAGCATCACGTCGGCCTTGCCGCCGATCAGGTCGCCCGGGTCCCCCTTGTGGGGAACCTTCACGATCCCGCTCTCGTCGATCCCGTTTTTCCTGAGGATCGCCAGCATGTCGCCATGCTGGTTCGAGTACATGAACCGCCGGCCGGCCATATCCGCGATCGAGCGGATGCCGGTATCCCGGGGGGTGAGGAATATGGCGGGGGAATGCTGGAATATCTGGCCCAGCACGACGAAATCCTCGCCGCGCGCCCGGTTCAGAAGCAACGCCGAGGTGCCGACACCGAAATCCGCCCGGCCGGAAAGCACGTCTTTTTCGACTTCGACGTTCGGGCCGCCCTCGACGATCGAGACGTCCAGCCCCACATCCCGGTAGAACCCTTTTTCCAGCGCCGCGTAATACCCTGCGAACTGGAAATGGTGCAGCCACTTGAGCTCGATCGTGGCCTTGTCCAATGTGCGGGGGGGGACGGCACCGGCCGGGTTCGGAAGAAGAACCCACAGAAGTCCGATGGCCAAGGACGCCAATATGCGCTGGCGGGGTTTCGATCTCACCGGCATGTCTGTCATCCTCTGGAGGGTAAGTTCGCCCCGATGATCGCCCTTCAGCGGAGCGACAGCGAGACGTTTCCTTTTTCGTCGACCGCGGCGACCCTAACGGCGACCCTGAGCCCCCGACGCAATTTGTCCTTCATTCCCGCGCCCAGGGCGTAATCGGCAAGTTTCAGGAATCCGTTGATCCCCCCGCCGAGCTCGACGAACGCACCCATCCTGACCACCTTGTGCACCACGCCTTCGATCCGCTTTCCTTCCGCGTGCGCCGTCCGGATCACGTTCATCTGCTCGTCGAGGACGGCCTCTTTCCGCGAGACCACCAGCGACTCCCCGCGCAGGTAGAGCAGCTTGAATCCGACGCCGGGCGCATGCTGCATCTTTCCCATGAGCTGCGGCGACAGCACCTTCGGATACATTTCCGAGGCGGGGCAGAAGCAGGTCGCGCCATCGATGACGATCACGTACCCGCCCTTGTTGAAGCTTTTCAGTATCCCGGGATAGATGTTTCCGACGACGGGTTGATCCGGGGCCATGGGTTTATCGATTCCTTCCGGTCAGGCATCTCGAGGATCAGGTCATTTTACCCCCGGTATATACTGACTGTCAGGACAAAAGGAGACTTCGTTGGTTTCTCACTTTCACAAGGAAGCGCACAAGGGAGAGCGGACAGGCTGGCTTCGCGCCTCCGTGCTCGGCGCGAACGACGGGATCATCTCGATCGCCAGCCTCGTCGTCGGCGTCGCGGCCGCAGGCGCTCCGCGGGGCAGCATCCTGCTGACCGGCGTGGCGGGACTTGCCGCCGGCGCCATGTCCATGGCGGCAGGCGAGTATGTGTCGGTTCAAACGCAGGCCGACACCGAAGAGGCCGACCTCGAAACGGAAAAACGCGAGCTGGAAAGCTACCCGGCGCGAGAGCTGGCGGAGCTGACGGCAGTCTACCTGAAGCGGGGACTCGATCATGCCCTGGCGCACCAGGTTGCGGAAACGCTGACCGCGATCGACCCCCTGGCGGCCCACGCCCGCGACGAACTCGGCATCACGGAAACGTTCCGTGCGCGGCCGATCCAGGCGGCCTTCGCCTCCGCGATTTCTTTTGCGGCAGGCGGGATCATCCCGGTCGCGGCGGCGTTGCTGGCACCCTCCGCCCGAGTTGGCGAAATCTCCTCGGCGACGGCGCTCGCCACACTGGTCGTTCTCGGGGGAGCTGCGGCGTACGGGGGCGGGGCGCCCATCGGCCGGGGCGCCATTCGAGTCGCTTTCTGGGGGGCGCTGGCGATGGGCGTCACGGCGGGCATCGGAAGGTTGTTCGGCGCCGCGTTGTAGAAGCGTTGACCTTGCGCCCGCCGTTATCGGTTCAGGCGCTGCCGCGAGGGGGCTCGGTTTCCAGCCGTTGCGTGCATGACCAGGTGACGATTTCCGGCGATGCCTGCCCGACCTCGGGAACGCGTTCGAGCATCGCCCGGAGGCGGGCAAGCGCCCTTCCGTCTCCGGGACAGCACACCGAGGCACGGATGAAACTGTCCGCCGCCTCGATGAATCTCTCCTGCCCTTCGAGCGCCAATCCCAGGTTCCTGTGGGCGTTGTGCCACCTCGGTGCGAGGGTGATCGCCACCCGGCAATAATCCTCGGCCTCGATGTGCCGGTTGATCCTGATCAGGCTGTAACCCAGATTGTTGAACAGGAAATACCAGGTCTCGTTTTTCCGGATCGAGAGGTCGAACGCCGTCCGGTAGGTATCCGTCGCGGTCCGGTAGTCGCCCAGCTTTTCATGGATGCAGCCCTTGGCGAGGATGCAGGCCGCGAGGTGGTTCTCGTCGCCCTCGGGCAAACCGGCCTGGACCGCCTCGACGTACCGGTATGCGGGCGCCAGCAGCCCCCGGAGTTCGCACGCTTTCCCGCACCGCCACCGGAACGCATTGCGCGCCTCGGAATCGAACAGGTGCGATGCCGTCGCTTCGAGCACCCGGTCCACTTCCAGCACCGGTATGCTCTCCCCGTCCAGAATCACGACGCCGTCGAACTCGAGGACCGGATCCGCAAGCGACTGGATATCGTCCATGCGCCGTCGTCTCCCTTCATTTCCACGAGTCGTGATGTTCCTGCTAATGATACCCTTTTCCGCCCGATCCTGCACAAGCCGAAGACCGCGCGGAAACGATTCGAGGCCTTACCCTTTAAGCGCGTCGGCAACGGCGGCCTCAAGGGATGTCGTCGGACGCCCGATCAGGCGGCTGAGCGTGCGACTATCGTCAAAAAGTGCACCCCTGGAAGCACCGACATCCGATTCGGCGAGCATGGCCGCAATCGGTTTCGGAAGGCCTGCCCCGATCAGCGCCTCGCAAAAATCGGCCTCGGGCAGATCTTTATAGGTGACCTGCCTGCCGCTCTGGCGCGTCAGTTCGTCCGCGAAGCCGGCCAGCGTGTAATATCCGTCCCCGGCCAATTCAAGGATTTTCCCGGCCTGGCTCTCGCCGGCCGTGAGGACGGCAGCCGCGGCATCGGCGTAGTCGCGACGTGTCGCCGTGGAGAAACGGCCATCCTTTGCGCTGCCAAGGAAAGCGCCGTACTGCAGGGCAGGAGGAATGCTGGCGGTGTGGTTATCGGTATACCAACCGTTTCGAAGCAGCACGAACGGGATGCCCGATGCCCGAACGGCCTCCTCGGTCGCGAGATGCTCCACCGCGAGCCCCAGCACCGACCGGTCGGCATGAAGCAGGCTGGTGTAGGCCAGCAGCCCGACCCCGGCCTTTTTCGCCGCGGAGATCACGGCCTTGTGCTGCCCTGTGCGTTTTCCGACCTCGCTTGACGAAATCAGCAGGATTTTATC
>JANXPS010000069.1 GCA_025357175.1 Deltaproteobacteria bacterium
CTCCGATCGCGGCTGCCAATATCTCTCTATCCGCTACAGCGAACGTCTAGCCGAGGCCGGGGCGGTCGCCTCGGTCGGATCGAAGGGCGACTCGTACGACAACGCCCTTGCCGAGACGATAAACGGTCTCTACAAGACCGAGGTGATCCGCAGCAGAGGGCCATGGAAGACCGTCGACGACGTGGAGTTCGCCACCTTGGAATGGGTCGACTGGTTCAACAACCGCCGGCTGCTGGAACCGATCGGCGACATCCCGCCGGCCGAATACGAAACGCTCTACTGGACGGGAATCGGTTCGACGGATAGAGTCGGACTCACAAATCTGAGTCTCCACTAATCCCGGAGCGATTCAGTCCTCCAGAGGGTGGCCGCACTGCCGGGGCTCCGCATGACAGATTCGGATACGGTCGACGAAGCGCTGTCCGTCGCGAAAACCACGGGACAGGAATTCGCCGACGCTTACATCCACGCCGCGGCGCTCAAGGGGCAGGCCGACCTTCCCCTCCGGCACGAAGACGCCGTTCTCGTAGACGACGGAGATCGTGTTGGCAATGTGAGCTTCGCCCTCCCCGTACGATCGTAGTGCGTCGGGAGGTCCGTTCTCGCGTGAAAAAAGACTGGACGAAGCCCGAGGGCCGTCCCGAGCGCCCCTCGGTCCCGGCCGAATTCCCGCTAAAGAATATCTCCCGCCCGGCCGATAAGTTATCAAAGGCACCCCTTTTTTCGTGGTCCCGGGCGGCGCGGCCGACGGGGCCTCGGCATTCCAACGGGCGGGTAGTCGGGCCGGATTCGAGAGGCCCGATCCCGATTAAGAAGAAAGTATGAGTAGAAGGCGTCGGTTCGGGATCCTCGTCTTGTTGTTCTGCACGGTCGCATTCGGCGGCTGCCATTCGCACGATAACCTTCCGGCGGTATCGACGCCGCTTTCGATCCGGTCGAATATCCTCACGGCCGGCATGTACCACTCCCTCTCCGTGAAGCCGGACGGCACCCTCTGGGCCTGGGGATCCAACGACCACGGCCAGCTCGGAGACAACACGGACGTCGACCGCTCCCAGCCGGTGCAGGTCGGGACCGACAACGACTGGGTCGCGGTCTACGCCTACGAAAACACGACTGCCGCGATCAAGCGGAACGGCTCCCTCTGGACCTGGGGAGGAAACGACAACGGCCAGCTCGGCGACAACACGAACGTCGACCGCTCGCAGCCTGTGCGGGTCGGGACCGACAACGACTGGGTCGCGGCGGCGCCCGGCGCCAGTCATCTGGGTGCGCTGAAATCGGACGGTTCCCTCTGGGCCTGGGGGTCCAACGCCTCCGGACAGGTCGGCGACAACACGACCGTCGACCGCGCCCTGCCGGTGCGGGTCGGCACCGACCGCGACTGGGTCGCCGTGTCGGCCGGGGCTTTCCACTCCCTCGCGCTGAAGTCCGACGGGTCCCTCTGGGCCTGGGGAAACAACTTTGGCGGCAGGCTCGGCGACAACACGATCACCGACCGTTACCTGCCGGTGCAGGTCGGCTCCGACAGCGACTGGGCGACGATGTCGGGGGGGTACAGGAACTCCGTCGCGACGAAACGGGACGGAACGCTCTGGGCGTGGGGGAGCAACAGCAACGGCGAGCTGGGCGACGGCACCAAGACCGACCGGCACCTGCCCGTGAACGTCGGGACCGACAACCTCTGGCGCATGGCGCTCGACGGCAAATTCGCCATGGCCGGCGGAATCAGGACCGACAACACGCTCCGGATGGTCGGCTGGAACGGCCACGGCCAGTTCGGGAACAGCACGAACACCGATTCGACCGGCGTCTGGATCCAGGTCGGGAGCGCGACCGACTGGTCGCTGATCGCGCTCGGGGACGGGCACACCCTGGGCATGAAGACCGACGGGACGCTCTACGGCTGGGGATTTAACGATTTCGGGCAGGTCGGCGACAACTCGGTGGTCGAACGGTGGGTGCCGGTCCCGGTGGCGTTCCCCTGAAGACGGGGCGACGACAGTTCCGCTAACGAACGCAGCACGGGGAGCCAAGATCGACCGGCTCCCCGTGCTCCGTCCTGGCTACCCCCTCCCCGAAACATCCGCCCTGTCCCGACGATGGCGATCGAGCCGGCAGGAAGCCGAGTGGTCGGTGCGGCCGGTCGTCAAGGCGACGGAGTTCCAGCTGTCGTTCGGGATGAATCTTTCTCCCGGTCGGGCAGCTTGACGCGGCTCACCCTGTGCGGTTCCAACCGACGGAACGAGCCTCGTATGTGACCGACGGTCGCCGCCTCTTTGTGGCGGAGTACGACAGCAACACGATCCGGGCCTCTCCTACGCGAGGAACTTCGAGGCTCTGATGTTCTACGACGAGGTGCGGGTTTTCGAGGCGATCTGCAGACTGCCAACCTGAACGGCGGCGCTCTGCGAACCACCGGGGCGGTTTCCCGCGAGCGCCTGCAGGTCGGCCACGGCGTCGTGCATCGTCCGGGAATGGGCGGTGAGTTGGGAGGCCGCCGATGCGATCTCCTCGGCAGAGGCTGCGCCCGCCTGGATGTCCTTGTCGATCGATATCAGCCCCTTGTCCAAATCCGTCATGCCAGTGACCTGTTCGTCGGTGGCGTCCGCGATCTCGCCGATCAGCCCGACCGTCTTTCGGACGCAGTCGGCCACGGAGCGGAAATCGTCATGCGTCCTCCCCACGAGTGTCACTCCTTCCTCGATCCGGCAGATCGACCCTTCGATCAGCTCGCCGGTGCTCCGGGCCGCCGCAGCCGCCCGCTGCGCGAGGTTGCGCACCTCGTCCGCGACGACCGCGAATCCCGCGCCTGCCTCGCCGGCCCGTGCCGCCTCAACCGCCGCGTTCAGTGCAAGCAGGTTGGTCTGGAACGCGATCTCGTCGATGGTCTTGATGATGGTACCGATCTGGCCACCGATGGCGTTGATCTCGTGCATCTTCCCGACCATCGTTTCCATGGAGGCGGCGGCCCTCTCGACGTTTTTGCCCGCCTGTTCGGAGAGTGTTCGCGCGCTTCCGGCGTTCTCGCGATTGTGGCGAACCATCGCAGAGATTTCCTCGGTCGCCGCCGAGGCTTCCTCGATTGCGGCCGCCTGGCGGGAGCACCCGTCGGCCTGTACGGCGCTCGATTCCGCCAGCCCTTCGGCCGAGGAGCCCAGCTCCGCCGCCGCGGCTTCGAGGATGGAGCTAGTCGCTCCGAGGGAATCCGTGATGGAGCGTCCGACGAGATGGACAAGCAGCCACGCCGCGAACGCGACGACCGCGGTCATGGCCAGCCCCTTCAGCCGGTCCTTCCGGTAGGAGTCGACGCGACGGTCGAGCAGGAGATCGAGCTCCCCCACGGCCACCTGCCAGAGAGCGAAGCTCGCCGCGCGGGCCCTGTCCCCCGCCGATTCGAGCGCCTCGGGCGTGACGCCGGACGAGTCTTCCGTCGCCACGCGTGCGACCATCTTCCAGAACGCCTCGTTCGCCTCGACGTAGTTCGCGACGGCGGGCGGTATCTTCCGCTGCAGCGATTCGCTGGTCCCGTAGAAGTTGGGATCCTCGTTGAGCGAGGTCTGAATGTCGGCGGCCACCCGGTCGATGTCGGCTTCCTTCAGGAGCGCCGCATGGGATGCCATCCGCATCCGGCCGGGCGTGTCGGGCTTCGCCCCTCCCTTCAGCATCCCGGTTCCGTCCAGGACGATCGTGGCGATCCGCTCTTGCGTCTGCGGCAGCGCGACGAGCGTGGCGTCCATCAGGTAGTAGCTGTCGAGATCGGGGTCGAGGATGAGGTTCGAGGTATCGCCGGCGTGCGCGATCATCGTCCGGATGCCTCCGATGATTTCCCGGTGGGCCGCTTCGCCGTCGGTCCCATCGGCCCGGCCCTTCAGCGCCTCCCACTTCGAGCGCAGCGGTGCGGTCGAAGCCCCCTCACGTTTCCGCTTCGCCAGTTCCTCGGCGGAGAACAGCAGCGCCTCTCCGTGTTCCTTCTCGGCTGCCGCGAGGGTGGAGAACGCCTCGTCGATCTCGTGCTGCAAGGCAAGCAGTCGCTCCTTCGCGCCCGAGGCGCCGTCGAGCGCGCGCCGGGTGGCGATCTCGTGCTGGGGCACCTTTTCGAGGAGCCGTTCAAGCGGGCGCTGGAACGCGTTGCCCCGCTTCTCCTGGAGCCCGAAGTCGATGTTCGGGTTGATCCCCTTCGTCAGCAGCCATGAGACGACGATCGCGAACAAAAGAGTGTAGGCCAGGCTGACTAGCCTGAGGCGTGCGGAAACGGAGAAACGGTCCAGGAACAATCGCATGCGACCTCCGGAAAGGGCGCGCAATGTCGCCCTTCCGATCGGGCAGGCCGATGCCGTCATGGGGAATGGTGAAACAAGTAAATTACTTATCGGAAGATTGCCGGAGATATTTAGTAGGAAATAGCACCACAAGGCGGCATCGTCGTCCTGAAGCCGATCGCGCCGCCGTCAAGGTGCTTACAGGATACATCCTCCGCGACATCGACGGATTGACCGAGAAGGAGCTGGATGCGCTGATCAAAGCCCTGGACGATCCGGACGATTGGAGGCTCGCATGCGCCTCCGCGGAATCGCTCGGGCGTGTCCGGGCATCTGGTGCAATCACCCAACTCGAGGCCCTCGCGGAGACACATTGGTAACCCCCCGTTCGAGAGGCGGCTTGCAAAGCCATCGAGGTAATACAAGGGAAGAGCAAGTACGAAACGAAGAGTCCGCGTTCCGATTTCGCGTCGTCGGTGACGCGCGAAGTGGGGAAGGCATTGCGCAGCATAACCTCGTGCGGGATCCTTGCAATCCTTCGCCCGGGGTGCCATGAGGTGCCTGGCTTCGCTAGACGGTTCACTCGCCGGAAGCATGCGAACCCGCGACCCGCTCCCGCCCATCGCAGGCCCCGGCCTTTTTTCAGAAGCGGGCGGCCGCCCCGATCCCGCCCGGGAAGGGCGCCAGCGAGAACACTGCCTTCCCCCCGTCCACGTCCTTCCCCTTCGACACCGTGTTGCAGCTCAGCCAGGCCACGAACCAGCCCAGCGCCGCCTGCGAGAGGTAGTGCGCGTCGTCGTTGATCCGCGAAAGCCCGGGCAGCGTAGACAGCGCATAGAAGGCGCCCTTCAGGTACGGGTCCTCGGTCATCCCCGCCGCCGTGATGAAGGGCACCCCCCCGATGAAGGCGTGGCCCGAAAGGCCGTGGTTCGCCTTGAAGGGGCGCCAGCGGGAGTCGCCCGTCTCGGGCCGGTCGCCGCCGGTCAGCGGCTGGAGCGCGAGGGCCCCGGGCGCGCCGACCAGCGTGGCGCGGGCCGAGCGCATCGCCCACGTCTCCAGCGTGTCGTTCTTCAGCAGGTAGCCCGCCCCGTAGGCGCCGAGGTAGACCGGGCCCGTCACGAGCGCGGTGCCCGGAATCTTGGCGGCCTTCGAGACGTGGTCCGTCTCGCGTCCCCGCAGCCGCGCCTGGTAGAACTCGTGTGCCTCCCGGTCGGCGCTCGTGTTGGCGAGGAGCCCCGCGCCCGCGAGCCCCACGCCCAACCGCGTGAGGTTCTCCTTCTGCAGGTAGAAACGGTCGAAGTCCGAGAGGACGGCCGAGCCCAGGCGGGAGGCGAAGCCGGGTTCGTCCGCGAGTGCCGGGCGACCCGAGAGCAGCAGCGTCAGTCCGATCCAGAGCGCGCAGAAACGGCGGCGTCTCGTCATGGCGTCACCCCTCCAGGGCATCCCGGCAAGCTTGGGGACAGGTGAAATCCCGCGGTCAGTATACTTCCCCTTTAAACTGCCGGACTCCGATTTCGCTCCTCGCAATTTTCTGCAGTAGGTTTCAGTATTTCCCGCGAAAGAATATCCCCTTCCCTTCCGATAAGTAAACGCATACGTCTTGCACTGCTGGCCGGATCGGCACCGAAGGGTGGGGCGCGGCCGTTGGGCGGACAACAAGGGGAGGGATTCGGATGGGGAAAACCAGGAAACTCGGTAAGGGACTTGTTCTGTTGCTGCTCGTTCTCGGGACTGTCTCGTGCTATCACCACCATGATCTGTCCCCTCCCGGTGTCCTGACCCATACGGTCACCTTCGATTCGCAGGGCGCGGACACGGCGGCGACTCCGTCGGCGATCGCCGCGACCGACAACGTGGAGACGTTGCCGACCGATCCGGTCAAGGCCGGCAAGATATTCGGCGGCTGGTTCACCGAGGTCGACGGCGGCGGGACGCGGTTCACGGCGTCGACCCCGTTGACGGCGGACATCACCGTCTACGCGTTGTGGGCGAACGCGGTCGCCGGAACGGCGCAGTGGGCGAAAGCGGCGGACAACAGCTCCATGTTCTTGAGCGTCGCGACCGGGCCGGACAATTCCGCCTTTTCGGTCGGCCTCCTCGTGGGGACCGGCGCGTGCACGTTCGGTCCCGGGGTGACCGTCAGCGGTCCTTATGAGGGGGTTAACGCCCTCCTCGTGAAATACGACGGCGCCGGCGTCGCGCAGTGGGCGAGGACCCTGGTTGCGAGCGCGTTTGATTCGCGGTTTCTGGCGGTTTCCGTCGATGCCGACGGCTCGATCTACGCCTCCGGTTATTTTCGGGGAACGGACACCTTCGATTTCGGCAACGGCGTGACGTTCACCGGGACGATGTGGGAAAACGTCGTGCTGGTCAAGTACAGCAGCGCGGGCGTCCCCTTGTGGGCGAGGGGAATCGGCGGCGCCGTGATGGGCTCCTATTTCCCGTACCTCGCCGTTGTCTCAAGGAACGGCTCCATCTACGTGGGCGGAACCATCGACAACGCCGCGACCTTCGATTTCGGGAACGGCGTCACGGCGACCGGCGCATCGACCGCCATGAACGCGATCCTGGTCAAGTTCGACAGCGCCGGCCACGCACAGTGGGCCTCGACTCCGTCCGCGGCTCCGGCGGAAGGCGGGACGCACATCATTGGGCTCGCCTTGGGCGCCGACAACACGATCTACACCGCAACCACGATTCGCAACGCCGGCGCGTACGACTTCGGGGCGCCGGGAAGCCCGGCGGCCGCCACCGGCCTCGGCCTCTCCAATGCGGCGCTGGTGAAGTACGACCGCAACGGCGTCGCGCAGTGGGCCCGCACCACAACGGAAGGGACCGACATTACGCTCGGGGGGGCCGTCTCCGTCTCGGGCGACAACGCGATCTACCTGGCCGGCTGGCGTGCCGGCAGCTCGGACGTGAATTTCGGCGCCACCGGGAATGCGGGCACCACGATCGCCGGAACCGCCGGCAGACACACCAGCTTCCTGGTCCGCTACGACGCGTCCGGAGCCGCCCAATGGGCCCGCGTCGTCGCTACCGGTGCGTCGAATTCCGCCGACCTCTGGTTCAACACTATGTGGGCCGGAGCCGACGGGAACGTCTACGTGGCGGGCGGCTACCAGGGGGTCGCGAACGCGTACGATTTCGGCAACGGCGTGACGCTCCCGGCGGGCACCGACTTCCACGCCCTGCTCGCGTCCTACGACGCTTCGGGCGCTGCCCGGTGGGTGCGACCGGTCGGCGGCGGCGCGAGGTCCACGTCCGAATACGTCGGATTGACGATCACCCCGTCCGGCACCCTGTACGCGGCGGGGTATTCCAACGAACCGGGCCCCTACGATTTCGGCAACGGCGTCACCGTGAACCCGAACACTGCGCGAAACGCGACGCTCGTGCAATACAAGTAGCGCGCTCGGCTCAAACCGCAGGCGCAGCGCGGCCGGGAGGGGGGTTCAATCCCCTCCCGGCCGTTTCCGTTGGTGCGCGCAGGGGACAGATCCGGCCGTCGCCCGGTCCCCATCCGGTCCCCAGGCGATCGAGCCAGGGTTCCATGGTCGATCCGTGAAATCCGGGGATCGCGGTGTCCTGTTGATCCGGCGTGTCGGCATATCGGGCAATCAGGTCCCGTAGTTCATCGATCTCCCTTCCCGGGTGGTAGCTGTACAACGTTTGCATCATGGCAATGAAGTTCGGACGCACGGCAGGATCAGGCAAGAAATGGGCAGGATCGGTCTACCGCCCCAAGGCATCTCCGGCGCATCATGGAACATCTACTCTGCACGGCGACACGAGATTCGAAGGGGGGCACCCGGGCGATGATCCTGTTCTTTTCCCATTCCGGCAACACGCGCGCATGCGCCATGCAGATCCACGAGCAGGTCGGGGGCGACCTGGTCGAACTCCGGACCGTGGATCCATATCCCGACGAATACGATGCGGTCGTGAAGCGGGGGAGGCAGGAGCTGCTGTCCGGCAACCTTCCGGCACTGGAAATGGCCGTCGGGACGCTGCCGCCCCAGGAAATCGTATACCTCGGCTCCCCGAACTGGTTCAGCACGATCGCCCCCCCGGTCAGGGCGTTCCTCTCCGGATCCGACCTGTCCGGCAGGACGATCATCCCTTTCATCACGCACGGCGGGGGCGGCATGGCGCGCTGCGTTGACGACATCCGCAAACTGTGCCCGGATTCGACCGTCCTGGACGGCATCGCCATACCGGACGGTGACGGGGAAGCCTCCCGCAGCCAAATGTCCGTGTGGTTGCGCACCCTGGGGCGCTGAAGCACGGAAAGGAAGGGTTCGCGACGCACATTCCCGAAACAGGGCGCGGTCTCGCTGGGGGAGGGGTTCCTCACCGGGGCGATGGACGCCGGCACGACGTTCGACAGCACCGACTTCCGCAGCACGCTGCCGCGTTTCACGGCGGAGGCGATGCAGGCGAACCGGGCGCTGGTCGAACTTCTCGCTGCCATCGCCACGAGGAAAGGCGCGACGCCCGCGCAGATCGCGCTCGCCTGGCTGCTCGCGAAAAATCCGTGGATCGTTCCGATCCCGGGCACGACGAAGATGTCGGGCCCATAAGCCGTTTCCAGGGTAATGGGCCAGGCCCGCGCGCATCTTCGCGACGGCCCCTTTCCGCTAGTGAGCGAGCGAGAGTCCCCACGGAAGTTTCAATCTGGCAGGAATTGGGTAACTTGTCGGCAAAAGCCGTCCAACAAATCCGTGAGTATTCGCTAGAGGGGACGCAAAGGTGCATTCGTGGCGCCTTATGCGTCATCCGTTGCGTCGTTGCGGACTTCTTGGTGGGAATAATGCTGCCCGGGATCTTCCTGCGGTATAGTAGTTAAAAAAACAGAACGGCGCGTGGCGGGCCGTCTCAAACGTGGAGGAAATGATGACGAAGATTTGGGTAGGGAAGGGCTTGACCGGATTGCTTTCGATCGCCCTTCTTGCGAGCGGGTGTGCGACAAACCCTGATGGCAGCTACGCTTATCAGAAGACGGCGATCGGTGCGTTGGGCGGTGCCGCGTTGGGGGCGGGCGTCGGCGCGTTGGTGGGCGGCAAGACCCACCGAGGGCGCAACGCGGCGATCGGCGGCCTGACCGGCGCGGTCGTGGGCGGCGGCGTCGGCAACTACATGGACCGCCAGGCGGCGGCGCTCAAGAAGAACCTGCCGGAAGCCGAGGTCGTGCGCGACGGGGACAAGGTCTATGTCGCGTTGCCGTCGGGCATCCTGTTCGACACGGGCAAGGATGCCTTGAAGCCTGCGGCCAAGGATTCCCTTGGCAAGGCTGCCGGGACGCTCAAGACGTCCGAAACCGACATCGTCATCCAGGGGCACACCGATTCGACCGGTTCCGACGCCGTCAACCAGCCGCTGAGCGAGCGCCGCGCCGAGCATGTCCGCGACTTCCTGGTGTCCCAAGGGGTTTCGGGAGGCCGCCTGACCGCCGTGGGTTACGGTTCTTCCCGCCCGGTGGCGCCCAACGACACCCCCGACAACCGGGCACTGAACCGCCGCGTCCAGCTCGAAATCAGTCCCAATGCGAAAATTCAGGCGCAGCAGGGAAGCAACTAGTTCCGGAGGCGACC
>JANXPS010000096.1 GCA_025357175.1 Deltaproteobacteria bacterium
GACCTCGCCAAGGAAGCCGATTCCCGCGAAAGGCCGTACCACGCCGAGGACCCGGGGGAGTGGAACGCCTCGCGCATCGTCGGGAAGAGCCGCGCCATCCTCGAGGTCTTCCAGAACATCGGGAAAATTGCCGATTCCGACGCCACGGTCCTGCTGCTGGGCGAGAGAGGGGTCGGGAAGGAACTGGTCGCCCGGTGCATCCACGACCTGGGGAGGGAACCGGGACGCCCATTCGTCGCAGTGAACGCATCCGCCATCCCCCGGGAGCTGCAGGAGGCCGAACTTTTCGGGGCCGACAAGGGCGCCTTCACGGGAGCGGACGCGCCGCGCGAAGGCAAGATCGAGGCGGCCGACAGCGGCACGCTTTTTCTCGACGAGATCGGCGACACGCCGGCCGACCTTCAGGTCAAGTTGCTGAGGGTCCTCCAGGAGCGGGAGTACACCCGTCTCGGCTCCAACCAGGTTCGGCGCTTCGGAGGACGGCTGATCACCGCCACCAACCGGGATCTGCGCCGTCTGGTTGCCGAGGGCAAATTCCGCGAGGACCTGTTCGACCGGCTCAACGTGTTTCCGATCCGGGTGCCGGCCCTTTCCGAACGGCGGGAGGACATCCCGCTGCTGGCCGATTATTTCCTCCACAAGTATTGCGCCCTGCTTTCGCGCCCGCCCCGTTCCTTCTCGAAGGAAGCGCTCGAAACGCTTTCCGCCTATCACTGGAAGGGGAACGTCCGGGAACTCGAGAATTTCGTCCAGCGCCTGGCGGTGCTTTCCACCGGCAAACTGCTCCGGCGCGAGGAAGTCGCCCGCGAACTGGCAAAGGCCGAGGGATTTCCGGATCTGTCGGGGGCGCCGCTCGAACAGATCATCGAGGAAAAAGTGCGGGAATTCGTCCGCCGGCTCGGGGCCGCGTTCGAAGGGGAGGACGCGCTTCACGGGTTGTTCGTCAGGCAGATGGAAAAGCCGCTGATCAAGGTCGTGCTCGAGGCGACCGGGGGGAACCAGATCCGCTCCGCGGCGATCCTCGGGATCAACCGAAACACCCTGCGCAAGAAGATCGGGGAACTCGGCCTCGACGCGAGCAAGAAGAGCGTCCGAAAACGCTGACCGGGGAAGAGGATGGGCGCTCGCAAAAAGAAACCGGTCATCCTGGCGTTCGGCGGCTACGACCCGACGGGCGGAGCCGGCGTCCTGATGGATGCGCGCGCCATTGACGCGTCCGGAGGCTATGCCGTCGCGGTGCCATCGTGCCTGGCGCTTCAATCCACCGCATCGTTCGACCGCGTGGTGCCCCTGTCGCGCGACACGATCGACAGGGCGCTCGCCTGCGCAGTGAGGGCGCACCGGATCGCGGCCGTCAAGGTCGGGATGATCGGAACGCGGGCCGCCGCCGAAGCGCTGCTCGGATTCCTCGATTCCCGCCCGTCCCTCGCCGTCATCCTCGACCCCGTGATCCGCGCAACTTCGGGAGGTTCGCTTCTCGCAAATAACGCGCTACGCGCCTACCGCCTGCTGATCGAACGGGCCGACGTTCTTACGCCGAACCTGCCCGAAATCGAGAAGATGCTCAACCGCCCGGTCGCCCGCTTCGAGGAAGCGGTGATGGCCGCGCGCGATCTCGCAGCCGTCACCGGCGCGGCGGTGGTGCTGAAGGGGGGGCATTTCACCTGGAAGGGACGAAAAGGGACGGACATCGTTTTCGAAGACGGCACGGTCACTCTATTGGCGCCATCGCGAAAGATTCCGGCCCGGGATGCCCACGGCAGCGGATGCGCCTTCGCTTCGGCGCTGGCGGCCCGGCTGGCATCGGGGGACCGGCTTGTCGGTGCGGCGGCGGCGGCCAAGGATCTCGTGGCCGGCTGGATCGCGGGCGGATTCCGCTCCGCCGAAGGACGCTGGACGCTTTCCGATTGATCTATTGGTAGTCGTCCCGCGCCCTGTCCTCGAACTTCGTGAACTTGCCCAGCCAGGTCATCTGGACCGTGTCCGTCGGTCCGTTCCGGTGCTTGCCGATGATGATCTCGGCCGTCCCGCGCTTGTCGTCGGGCGTTTCACCCTTCATGTACATTTCCTCCCGGTGGATGAACAGCACGATGTCGGCATCCTGCTCGATCGCGCCCGACTCGCGCAAGTCGGACAGCTGCGGCCGCTTGTCGGTCCGCCCTTCGAGCCCGCGGTTGAGCTGGGACAGCGCCAGGATCGGTATGTTGAGTTCCTTGGCCAGCGACTTTAGCCCCCGCGAGATATCGGATATCTCCTGGACCCGGTTGTCGGAATTGCCGCGCCCCGATCCGCTCATGAGCTGCAGGTAGTCGATGATGAGCATGCCGATCTTCTTGTCCTTTTGCAGCCGCCGCGCCTTCGCCCGAAGCTCGAGCGAGGAGAGGCCGCCCGAATCGTCGATGTATATGGGTGCCTGGGACAGTTTGCTGACCGCCTTGACGATGTGGTTGAGCTCGTTCTGGGAGACGAAGCCGCGCCTGAGCTTCGACGCCTCGACATGCGCCTCGGAGCAGATCATTCTCATCGCGAGTTCGTGACGTCCCATTTCGAGCGAAAAGATCGCCACGGGCGTGCCCGAATGGATTGCCACGTTCTGGGCGATGTTGAGACATAGCGCGGTCTTCCCCATTCCGGGACGGGCGGCGACGACCACGAGATTGGACGGCTGGAATCCGGAGGTGATCGCGTCGAGATCCTTGAAACCGGACGGGACGCCGGTGATCATCTGCTTCTTTTCGTAGAGCTCCTCGATGATCTTCATCGACTCCTTGGCCATTTCGGCCATCGAGTGATAAGAAGCCCGGATCCGGTTTTCGGCGATCGCGAATATCGCCTGCTCGGTCTGGTCGAGGAAATCGTTGACGTTCGCGACACCCTGGTAGGCGGTTGTCGCGATCTCCTGCGCCACGGCGATGGCCTGCCGGAGGATGGCCTTTTCCTTCACGATGCGGGCGTATTCGTTGAGGTTGACCGTGGTCGGGACGGACTGGATCAATTCGGATATGTAGCTCAATCCGCCGACCTGCTTCTCGACGCCTTTCGCCGCAAGCGCGGACGACAGGGTGAGCTGGTCGATCGGCTGGCCGTTTTCGGAAAGATCGAGCATCACCGTGAACAGAGTCCGGTGCGCCCCCTGGTAGAAATCGTCGGGGCGGAGCACCTCGAGGACGTTGTTCATCAGTTCGTTGTTGAGCAGGATCGAGGCGATGACCGACTTCTCGGCCTCGAGGTTGTACGGTGGTTCGCGCATGGTCGACACCAGGAATTATCCTCCGCCAGCCCGGATTTCCCGGGCGAAAACGAATCGTGCCGCCCGACGTCGGTCGCCGGGCGGCACGGTTGTTTCGAACCCGGACCCGCCCCCGCAGCAGGGAGGGGACCGGAAGTCCGGGCTAACCTTCCGCCACCACGCTGACGGATATTTCGGGAATCAACCCGCTCGAAAGGCGGACCTTGACCTTGTAGTCGCCCAGCTGCTTGATCGGATCGGCGAGCTGAACGAGCTTGCGGTCGACGGGCACGCCCGCCGCTTCGAGGGCGTCGGCGATGTCGCGCGAGGTGATCGCACCGAACAGCTTGCCTTCTTCGCCAGCCTTGGCCTTGAGCGTAAGCGATACGGCAGCCAGCTTTTCGGCAACCCCCTGGGCCGCCTTGAGCGACTTCTTTGCACGCGCTTCGATGACGGCCCGGTCGTGCTCGAGCGTCTTGAGGTTGCGCGGGTTGGCCTGCACGGCGAAGTTCTTGGGGATGAGGAAGTTGCGGCCGAAACCGTCGGCGACCTTGACGACCTCGCCGGCCTTCCCCAACTTGTCGACGTCTTCCCTGAGGATCACTTTCATCTGCGCACCCCCTACCGGACCTGGGTAGCCGTGAACGGGATCAGGGCGATGATGCGCGCCTTCTTGATCTCGGTCGTCAGCTTCCGCTGGTGCTTGGCGCAGGTTCCCGAAATGCGGCGCGGGACGATCTTGCCGCGTTCGGAGACGAACTGCTTGACCAGGTAGACGTTTTTATAGTCGACCTGGAGTTCCTTCTCGGCGCAGAAACGGCAGAACTTTTTACGGACATACCGGCGCTTTCCGCCGGGGCCGCCCTCGCGTCCGCCTGGACCGGAGGGGCGGGGCTTGTACGGTGTGCTCATCGTGCATTCCTCCTGATATTCTCTTGTTCGCTATTTGCTAGAAAGGTATGTCTTCGCCGGGCACGTCGCCGCCCGCATCGGGTGCTGCGCCCTTGGGTCCTTCGGAAGTCCCGCCGCCCTTGGAACCCAGGAACTGGACGTTGTCCGCGATGACCTCGATCTTGCTCTTCTTCATGCCGTCGGTTTCCCAGCGGCGTTGTCGCAGCTTGCCTTCGACCAGGACGGGACGTCCCTTGGAAAGGTATTCGGCGCAGTTCTCGCCCATCTTGCCGAAAACGGTGACGTCGAAGAAGGAGGCCAACTCCTCCCAGACGTCGCCTTTCTTGATGCGCTCGTTGACCGCGATGCCGAAACTGGTCACCGACGTGCCCGAAGGCAGGTAGCGGATTTCGGGATCGCGAACGAGATTGCCGGCGAGGATGACGCGGTTGAAGGTGACCATGATCGTCCCGGGATCTTACTCGACGTCCGGCGCGGGAGGCGCGGGTGTCGCATCGGGCGGGATTTCGGGGGGCGCCGTTTCCTCGGGAACCGGAATTGCCGCGACCTTGGGCTTGATCTCGGTGGTGCAGATCGTGGTCATGTGGCGCAGGACGCCGTCGAAGATCTTGATGTTGCGCTCGACTTCCTCGACCACGCCGCGTTCGCCGGTGTAGTAGAGGAACATGTAGAAGGCGCTGACCTTCTTGTTGATGGTGTAGGCGAGTCTCCGGGTGCCCCAGTCGTCCTGCTTGAGCACCTCACCCTGGTAGCTTTCGATAATGCCCGTCAGCTTGGCAAGGAATTCCTTGCGGGTGTCTTCGGATACCTCGGTGTCGAAAAGAATGGCGGTCTCGTACTTTCGGATCATCGTGTTCGATTATCCTCCTCTCGGCTGTTCAAGCCCCCGGTCAATTGCCGGGAGCAAGGAGATGTTCCCCTCCTACGCATGTCGCGCGGGGGAATCTTTGTGGTCCTCTAATTCGAGGGCCTTGCGCTTCTGGTTCCAGCGCGTCGACGCCTTTTCGAAACCGTCCCGGAGCAGGTCGAGGACCGCATCGGCCGCCGAAGATACGGTGGCGTCGAAAACGGTGCGCGATTCCTCGGGGACCGGGGCCAGCACGTAGTCGGCTGCATCCCACCCGGGAGGGGGACGGCCGACTCCGATGCGAACCCGCAGAAAATCGGGCGTCGACAATTCGGTTTGCAAAGAGCGTAACCCGTTGTGGCCGCCCGCGCCGCCGCCCCGCTTGAGCCGGACATCGCCGAGCGGGATGTCGATCTCGTCATGGATCACGACGAGGTCGCCGGGCGACTCGGCGTGTTTCCGGAACCAGGGGGCGACCGCGGTGCCGCTCAGGTTCATGTAGGTCTGGGGACGCGCGAGCATCACGATCTCGCCGCCCGCCTCGCCGACGCCGCACTCAAGCTTGCCCTGGAGCTGCAGCCGGATACCCAGCATGACCGCCAGGCGGTCGATCGCCAGGAAGCCGGCATTGTGGAAGGTCGACGCGTAGCGCCGCCCGGGATTCCCCAGCCCGACGATCAGGCGGGAGGGGTTCCGGTTATCCCTTCCCCTTCTTGGCTGGGGCGGCTGCGGCGACACTGGCGCCTTCCGTTCCTTCGGCTGCGGCCTTGACGGCCTCTTCCTTCGGCGCGTGGACCGCGGCGATGGCCATCTTGGTGTCCTTCTCGACCGGCTTGACGCCCTCGGGGAAGACGAGGTCGCCCAAGTGGAGCGTTTCGCCGAGATTGAGCCCGGTCACGTCGATGTCGATGCACTCGGGGACGTTGTCGGGGAGGCAGCGAATCTCGAGTGAGCGGATCAGCACCTCGAGGATGCCTCCGAACTCGATGCCGGGCGCCTTGCCCTTGACGCGAAGCGGGACTTCGACGTTGAACTTCTTGCCGGCCGCGACTTCGTAGAAGTCGATGTGGATCACGGAATCGGTCACCGGGTGGAACTGGAATTCCTTGAGGACCGCGAACGACTCGCTCACGTCGGCGCCGTCGGCCACGCTCATCTTGACGATGACCGTGCCGTGCTTGGCCTTCGACAGGTATTTCTCGAGCGGACGGCGCTCGAATTCGAGGTTGCGGCTTGGGATGCCCTTGCCGTAGATCACCCCGGGGATGCGCCCGGCGTGCTTGGCCCTGCGGTTGGCCTGCTTTCCGATACCCTGGCGGATCGCAGCCGCCAATTCAACTATTGCCATTGCCTTATCCTCCTATACGAACAGCGAACTGACCGAATCGTGGAAATGAATGCGCTTGATGGCCTCGCCCAGCAGGTTCGCCACCGAGAGCACCTTGATCTTCTTGCACGCCGCCTTGTCGCCCAGCGGAATCGTGTTAGCCACCACCATTTCCTGGATCTTGGAATTCTCGATCCTTTCGATGGCCGGGCCGGACAGGACCGGGTGGGTCACCGCGGCGAAAACGGCCTTGGCGCCCTTTGCAGACAGCGCGTCGGCGGCCTGCACCAGCGTGCCCGCCGTATCGACGATGTCGTCGAGCATGATGGCGGTCTTGCCTTCGACCGACCCGATGATGTTCATGATCTCGGCGACGTTGGGCGCCAGGCGCCGCTTGTCGATGATGGCCAGCGTCGTATTGAGCCGCTTGGCGAACGCCCGGGCGCGCTCGACGCCGCCCGCATCGGGCGACACCACGACGAGGTTGTCGACGTCGTAGTTGCCCTTGATGTATTCGAGAATGACCGGCGCCGCATAAAGATGGTCGACCGGAATGTTGAAGAATCCCTGGATCTGCCCCGCGTGGAGATCCATCGTGAGCACGCGGTTGACGCCCGCGGCGGTCAGCAGGTCGGCCACCAGCTTGGCCGTGATGGGTGCGCGCGGCAACACTTTCCGGTCCTGCCGGGCGTAGCCGTAATAAGGGATGACCGCATTGATCCGCGCGGCGGAAGCCCGCTTGAGCGCGTCGATCAGGATGAGCAGTTCCATCAAGGTATCGTTGGCGGGGAAGCAGGTCGGCTGGATGATGAACACGTCGGCCCCGCGGACGTTTTCGCGGATTTCGACGTTGATCTCGCCGTCGCTGAACCGCTTGGCCACCGTGGCACCCAGCGGAAGGCACAAGTGCGCGGCGATTTCCTTGGCGAGATCGGTATTTGCGTTGCCTGAGATAAGCTTGAGCCGGGTCACACGAATCCCCTGTCCGGGAAGTTAAAACCGAAAGAGTTGAATGCTATACCGGATGGGGGGCCCTTGGCAAGCGCAAAAACCGGTCGGCCGGGTCACGACCTGTTTCCGCGTTCCAGATCCGCCACTTTCGCCAGGCGGCGGCCGAACCGTTCGTCTCCCTTGAAACGGGCCTCCAGGAACGTCCGGACCAGATCCCACGCCAAGGCATGCCCGGTGACGCGGCCGCCCAGGCACATGACGTTCATGTCGTCGTCCTCCACCCCTTGGTGCGCGGAGAAGGAGTCGGTGATCAGGCAGGCACGCACGCCGGGCACCTTGTTGGCCGCAACGCAGGCACCCACGCCGCTGCCGCAGATAGCCAGCCCCCGGGCGACCTCGCCGCTCGCCACCGCCCTGGCCAGGGGCACCACGAAATCCGGATAGTCGTCTCCCGCAGCCAGCTCGCGGGCGCCGAAATCGACCACATCGAATCCGGCGGCCTCGAGCGCCGCGGCCATTTCCGCCTTCAATCCGAAACCGCCATGGTCGGCAGCCACCCCGATGCGCATCATTCCCTCCCGTTGTCCGATGCGCCCGCTTGCGGCGCAGTTTCCCGCAAGAAGACGGCCCCACTGGACAAGAACGCGCGTGGCGTACGAGAGCGGTTGCCTGTCAACAGGCTTCATATCAAAAAACCCTCCGGCCGGGTGGCCGAAGGGCTGCTTTTCGATCGATGGTTGGGAGGGAAGGGATCGAACCTTCATTCGAGGCTTCAAAGGCCTCTGTCCTACCGTTGAACGACCTCCCAACCCCAAGGGACTTGGGGATACTACCGGGCGACGGCTACAGCGTCAAGCGGGGTTGCTTCCCGGCCGTATTCGCCGAGCACCGCCTGCTCGATCATTTCCCGCGTCTCGTTGTTCAGCGGGTGCGCCGTGTCACGGTAGCTGCCGTCCTTGGTCTTCTTGCTCGGCATGGCCACGAACATGCCGCTGGTTCCCTGGATGACCTTGAGATCCCGGACGACGAAGCAGTCGTCGAAGATGATCGTGGCGTAGCCCTTCAGTTTATCGTTGTCGAACACCGGGTAGACCTTGACTTCCGTGATCCGCATGTCCCCCTCCTCTGCCGTTAAATGTTTCGCGCCAGAAAAACCGTGTTGCCGCCATCGCGGGAAAGCGCCCCCAGCGCTCTCCTCGCCCCCTCTTCGGTGCGGAACAGGCCAAAGATCGCCGACCCGCTGCCGGTCATCGCCGCGGCATCCGCGCCCGCCGCAACCAGTTCCTTCCCGATCCCGTCGATCTGCGGATGGACCTCGGCCCAGGCCCGCTCGAAATCGTTCTCGAGGCATCCCGCAAGCTCGTTCCAGTCGCGGGGGGGGACGTAGTCTCCCCTCGCGGGCGGTTCCCCCGGCTCGCGCCGGAGCCGCGCGTACCCTTCGGGCGTCGGCAATCCGAACGGCGGCTTGACGATCACGGCGTGGAAAGGAACCGTCCAATCGACCGGGGTCAACTTTTCGCCGATCCCCTCGGCCAGGGCGGCTGTCCCGACCGTGAAGAACGGCACGTCGGCGCCGACCTTCGCGGCCATCCCGCGCAGGATTTCCGGCGGAGGGTTCTTCCCCGTCAGCGCCATCAGCCCTTTCAGCGTCGCGGCCGCGTCGGAACTGCCGCCGCCAAGCCCCGCTTCCATCGGAATCACCTTCCGGATGCGCACGTGAACTCCCGCAGGCGACCCCGCCCACGCCATGAACAGCTCGGCGGCCCTGCCGCAACTGTTGCGCGAGTCGGACGGAACATCGCCGCGGTCCGACTCGACCCGAATCCCCCGGGGGATCACGGACACGGTCACCGTGTCGTAAAGGGAGATGGGGACCATCAGCGAGCGGATGTGGTGATATCCGTCGGGGCGCTTTCCGTACACCTTGAGCGTAAGATTGAGTTTGGCGGGCGCGAGAAAGGAAACGCAGTTGACCGTATCCACGGGAGGCCTTTTCAAACGACGTTTTCAAGAAGAACGATATCGCCG